>CAYMLT010000052.1:0-14470 GCA_964391265.1 uncultured archaeon | reverse complement strand
TCAACGGTTATGAGCTGCGCATAGAGATACTTTCGTTCCATCTAGCACACCTCACATGTTTCTTAACGCGGTTGCAGGATTTACTGCCCCTGCACGCCTGGCGGGGAAGTAGCATGATGCAAGCATCACTACACTCTCCGCGGCGATTGTTACTAGCATCATCAAAAATGGATATGCAAGCACCTCTGATAAGACGGGCGTAAAAGGTGAGATGCCGAAAGTAATTATGCTCATCGCATATCCAAAGACAAATCCTAGAATTATGCTAATAGAAATAGCTGCAACCACAGAGCCAGCAAATTCCCCGAATACCATTGAAACGACCTGTTTCTGTGTTCCACCTAGGGCTCTAAAGATAGCATATTCGGATTTTCGTTCAAGTACAGCTGAACCTAGGAATAGTGCTATTGCGGACAAGCCCATTGCAGCACATAAGATATATGAGATTGTTGTGAGACCCTGAATTCCTGAGAGGAATAGTCTGATGGATTCAGACTGCGTATCTATATCGAAGGTTTCAGCAGTGTACACATTTAGATTCTTTTCCTGCTCAAGGGAAGTAATCATCGGACGTACGTCGACATAACAAGTTGTGTCGACCAAGAAAAGCTCAGTTGTATGTAGTCCTCCGAAATCATATAGGTACTCAAGATTCACAAGCGCAAATCCACCTTGACCGGCCTGAAATCCGAATTGCGAGGCGAAAGATACGCCCGTAAGGTCCTGAGTTGATGCAACGCCAAACCCAGGTGCGCTATTTAAGATTCCAACAATCTTGAATCCGCCAGCTCTAGTTTCGTTTGCCCCTCCATAGTAAACCAGAATCGAATCGCCGATAGTTTTGTTCCACAAATTGGAATAGGTCTGACTAATCACAATTCCATTTTGCTGGGCATTCAAGGCCGCCATAACTGAAGCAGTATCATTATCAACGAAGCTGTTTTCTGTAAACAGTCCAACTCTCATATAACCGAGAGGATCGACTCCTTCAAGGAAGAACCTATTCGTGCCTACTTGAGCCCAAGTGTGAACCACGGGGGTCACTTCTAACACACCAGGATATTGGAGCAAGGTAGTATTGAAGTTCAGTGACATGGGATCAGTTTCAATTCTCATGTCAGCTCCGATTGAATATTCAAGCTCATTTTGTAATGTCGCTTCGAAACTGGAAGTCTGTACAAGCATCATTGTTGTCGTTGTTAGAGTGAGAGTGAGAATGACCAAGAGTGGAATGAACTGACCTTTCCGTTTCCTAAGACTCTGACTCATGTATAATGCCTTCTCCCCTAGCAGGAAATTAGTTCCACTGGAAAGCCTCGCAGTAACTAATCGCATTGTGCGCGATCCCAGATAAGATGCGACGAATAGCAATACAGTGACGATTAAAATCTCGCCAATGGCTGCGAATCCAACAGGGGAAATGATTGTCGGAAGGACAACTAACCCTGTCAGGACAGCACCCAATCCTACTGCATACCGCCGGATGCCGCTTATCTCAGCGCCTTCTTCCGCCTGTTCGGTGATTGGTTGTCCCACTTCAGATACATCGATCCTTCTAGCCACATGAAGCAGATATGCAGCTGGAAGATACATTGCAATTGCTGCAGCGATGATTATCGAAAGGATGGGCATGGAGAGGTTAGCAAGATATCTTCCATATACAGTAAAGTCAAACAAGAAGACACCAACTGAAGACCCAATTAACGGTGCAAGCAGGAATGACATCAAAATTCCTGTGCCCAATCCAATAAAACTCAGGAATAGTGACTCCCACATAAACGTTGCAAAGACTTGATTGAAAGAAGCGCCCTTTGCTCTGAGTGCACTGATTTCCCCTTTTCGCCTAGAAACTGATGTTTCAGAGGTAAACACAGTAAGCATTAGGCTCATTATTAAAACAGGAAATGCAACGACTGTCAACACTTGGCTTTGCACATATGTGTTGATTGCGGCCTCAAGTTGCCAGATATTCCTTAGGCCACCTATTCGATAGGATGTGTAGGTTTCTTCGTACCGTGACTGGAAGGCAAGTAAATTATCTGCTATGTTTTGTGGGCCTGCACCAAGAAGTGCATCTTCAGATGCCCGGATTAGAAGTGCGAAATGGAAGTATCCCCATCCTCCAATCTCCAATGCCAGTTCTTCCCCGACATCTTCAGTTAGGATCATGACAGAATCATCTAGACCCAAAACCGGATCACTATATGGTGACAATGGGTCATAGTTCTTCCGCATAATATCTGGGAAAGCATCAGTTATTTCGGTTCGATCCATTTTGCAATGGTAAATTCCGGCGATGGTCAAATTTCCGGCTGTTTCTACATACATATTTTGACGAGGAGTCCTTCCAGAATTCCTCGGTTCATGCACAATCATATCAAGATCGAATTCATCGCCAATCTTGAGAACAATATTATGAACTTCTTCGGTATAATCGATGAACCCTTGGGATACTAAAACCTGACCAGGGGAGAGTGAGAAATTGCCTTCAAAATCAAACTCCCGCGACCAGTTCCCGAGAATCTCATTGTTTATCAAAATTGCCCGGGTGTCTTTAAGTCCGTAGGCATAATTCTGTCCATATATGTCATACGAAGTCCAGGCGGGTATGGTTTCATTTGAAAATACAGCTGCTGTAGAAATGACGCGGTGCATATACTGAACAAGAGGCTGATTTTCTGTATCTGTAATGAGCTGATCAAGCTCTCTAATGCTGTATGGCGCTGAAGGCCTAAGCTCCATGGACATCTGATAGGTGGATTCATCAAAATAATCCCTGACCACCATCTTAGTTCCTGTGTCGGCCCAGACAAAGACTGTTGTGGGGAGGGCGATTCCTATTGCCAAGACAAGAGCAATGCCCATGTTCCTGACTTTATAGTTGCGAAGAGACATTATGGCATAGCTCAAAGCCCATACAGAGCTTCCTTTGAGTTGGTTCGGAGACACTTTCTCTACCATCTTCATTCCTCATAGATTTCGTAGTACGATGGCAGGATCCGTCTTTGATGCCTCTCTTGCCGGGAGATAGGCACCAGCAATCATTACAGTTATCTCAAGCAGTATGACTGCCGTGAGAAAGCCTATTGGAAAAGAAATCAACGCTGAAAGGGTCCGGGAGAATGGACTCATTGAGAAGATTATGGTGCTCATCACATACCCAAATAGAGTTCCAAGAATCAAGCTCAGTGTCAGAGAAGCCAATACAACTCCTGTGAATTCAGACAACACGACACGAATAATTTGGTTCTTCGACCCTCCTACTGCCCGTAGAATTGCGTAGTCTCTTTTCCTTTCTCTAACAATGGAGCCTAGGAAGAGGGTCAAGGCAAACATACTAAGAAGCAGTGACATTGCAAATCCGATAGAAAACAATCCTTCTACCGTGCTAAGGAAAAGGGCAGTTCCAAAGGAGAATCCTGGAAGATTAAATGATTCTGGAGTTGTCACGGAAACACCAGGGAGGGCTCTCATCGACCTCAAAACAAAATCTTGATCGGTTATACACACAAGATCTGCAAAGAATAGTGAAGTCGTGGAAATGTCGGTCATTTTTGAAACATAGTCTATGTTAGCAAGAGCAAATCCTGACAAGCCGACCTGATATCCAAAGCCAGCACCTAATCGTGAGTAGGGAATGTCCTCCGATGATGCATATCCAAACCCTGGAGCGGAGTGGACTATTCCGACCAAGGTGAACGTAATCCACACCGAAGCTAGATTTCCTCCAACGTCAAGATTCACTTCGTCACCAATTGATTTGTTCCATCGATCTGCATGATAGGAACTAAGGATTATTCCATTTGGCGTAGATGCAAGTCGGGATAGCATAAAATTGGGGTCCTCGCCGTAGAAACTTGAATCATCGAAATTGGCAATTAATGAATATTCTATTGCCTCAATGCCCAAGAGGGAAATTCGTTCTACGCCTATGCCGCCCCATGTCCTTAGAACGGGTGTAGCCCTATTAACCCCAGGATATTGTTCAATGGTACTATTGAAACTGAATGGTCGAGCCGTGCAAGATACTCTAAGGTCTGATCCAACGGCATATCGAATTTCTTTATTGAGATCTGCTTGGAAGCTATCTGCCTGCACTGTGAAAGCAATTGTTGAGGATAATGTGAGTGCCAGAACTACCATTAGAGGAACAATTCGACCTCTTCGCATCCTAAGGTTTCCTGAAGAAATCAAGTTTTTCTCTCCAAGAACAAATGACATCTTTCTAGTGAGAGAAGCAAATCCAACACGCACCATACGAGAGCCGTTATACGCCATAAAGAACCATGCAGCAGTTCCAAGACCAAGCTCGAGCATTAACAAAATTGGATTAGATGGAAGGAATATGACTGAGCCGATAACAATAACAAGAAGAACTGCCGAAGCTCCAATTGTAAAGCCATAAGAATCTCCTCCAGATGCAACTTCCTCTGAAACTTCCATGAGTTGCATTCCGATTTCAGTATGAGCGGCTTTTCGCGCAGAGTTCAATATGAAGAGGAGAGGAGGAACAATACAGAGAATTATTGTGAGGGTAACTGTCTCAAATTTAAGAACTGTGCTCATCAGGTAGAAGCTATACAAATCCCAATCAAATACCATAAAGCTTACAGTTGATGGTATCAAAGCAGCAAATAGGATGCTTAGAAACATTCCAACTGCTGTACTGAATGTCGCAATCAGAACTGATTCGGAGAAAAAGATTCCGTATACTTGACCAGAACTTGCACCTTTGGACCGAATTGCACTGACTTCCAGATTCCTTGTTGCCATGAATGTATCCGCGGCAAATACGGAAAGGAACAATGCAAGAATGAAGATAGGAAGATTAAGCAACGCAAGAGGCATTGTTTCAACATAAGTATCAACAAGACTTTGGAGGTATAGAACCTCATCTAGGCCCTCCACATGTACTGCAAACTGCTCGTCAACTCGTGCCTTCAGAGTGAGAAGGTGTTCATCCATTGTGTTAACGCCAGCAGCAATTAGATTTTCACTGGAGGCTCTTACAAATGATCGAGCCCCGAAGAAACCGACTTCAGAGATATGGGAGCTATCAAACTCTCCAGGCAAAACCATGATGCTATCCCTGATGCCAAAAACAGGCGTGTAATAATGGATATAATCGTAGTTCTTTCTCATTACTGACCCAAAACCGTTTTCAATAAGAGTGTTGTAGCCATCGATTTCGTATATGCCTACAATCTTCAATCCGTTAAGGCTCTCACGCCCGAGATTACCCAACGTGCCGGTTCCACCAGTTGGTCTACGTGTTAGAACTTCTACATCGATTGTCGAATTTATCGTGAGAGTAAGCCCAAACACCTCGTACACATAATTAACAAACTGAGTTGAAACAAGGGTTTCTCCTTCTGATAGCTCAAACTCACCTTCTATGCTAAACTGTGTTCGTGCGATATTAAGAAACTCATTGTTTACGACAATTACTTCACAGTCTTTCATCCCATCGGTATAGATAGGTTCGTTCAATCCGTATACAGTAGAATCAGGAAGCTGAGATCCATATACTAAGCCTATAGTAGAATTCAAGCGGTATGTCTTTTCAATAAGGGGACTATTTTGCATATACGCCTCTGCAGACTCTAATGCTTCAGTCTGTCCCGCGGGGTTTTCTAATAGTAGTTGAAATGCATTATTATCAAAATAGGTATCAACACTGACCTGAACACCTGTGTCAGCCCATATCAGAACTGAACCAATAAGGGACACACCAAGACTGAGGGTCAATGCAAGGCTGAGTGCCCTGAAGGGATATGCACGCATTGAACTAACTGCGTATGATATAGCATAGAGCCGATTACCTGGCAATTTATTACCATTCTTGGTTTTTCTGGCCAATTAATCACCCCGTGATTGGCTTCTTACTGGCATCGCTTTCTTCATTATTCTTTGTTGAAATGTCGACACCGCTTGCTCTGAAGAATTCTCCAATGAGTTCGTCAACAAGCTTTCCATCACGTAGCAAAAGAATTCTGTCAGCCATCCTTGCAGTTTCAGGATCGTGGGTTACAGTGATAACAGCACGATTCTCTTTCTTTGCTAGATCTCTCATTAATTTGATAATTTCTGCACCAGTCTTATGATCAAGATCTCCAGTTGGTTCATCGCATAGTAAAACAGCTGGGTCATTAGCCAGCGCACGGGCAAGGGCAACTCTTGACCGCATACCTCCAGAAAGCTCGTGTGGCATGTGGTGTGCTCGGTGATCAACGCTGACTGCCGCAAGAAGACTCATCGCTTTCTTATGCCGTTGCTCGGAACGAATTTCATCGAGAAGCATTGGAACTTCGACATTCTCAATTGCTGTGAAGATGGGTAGAAGGTGTTGGTCCTGAAAAAGGACTCCAATCTTATGACGCCGCATTTCAGACATTTCGTCATCGTTTAGACCAGTAATATCAATGCCATCGACAAGAATAGTCCCTTCTGTGGGACGATCAAGTCCTCCAATAAGATTCAGTAAAGTTGTTTTTCCGGAACCCGAAGCGCCAACAATAGCTACGAATTCACCCCGATATACGGATAGATCAGTTCCTCTCAGAACTTTAATAATGCGGGTGCCATCTTGAAATTCTCGAAAAACATCTTTGCATACTACTGCTGCTGCTTCCTTCGCTGACGTCAATGATGGTAACTCCGGTGTTTGTGGTTCAGCACGTTGGGATTTTTAAGGTTCCGACAGAAGCAAGAGAAAATTTCCCCCATATTAAGTGACTTGTCTCGACATCGAAAACACCATTAACCTTCACGATGAAACAGGCAGTGAGGTACGATGCGAGTATTTGCTGTTTCAGGGTTTTCATTCTCGGGTAAGACCTTCTTGCTTGAGCAAATCATTGAGAAACTAACATCTGAGGGCATTTCAGTTGCAACTGTAAAGAGTTCTAAGGGGGACATCAGAGCGCCTGAGGGAACCGATACATGGCGACATGGCGTTGCAGGATCTAATCCAACGATGTTAGTAGGACCTACTACAACCACTATCAGATTTAACAAAAGAATAAGCATACTCAAAATGGCGGATGTTTTGAATGTTGACTATCTCTTGCTTGAAGGATTCAAAGAATTGGATGTGCCAAAATTTTGGTGTGTGGGAGAAGCTTTAGAAGAAATCACTGAGATTCCAAAAACGGTTAAGGCAATAATAATCTGGGAGGGGGCAAAAAGGGGCACTTCGTTTGGTGATACACCTATAATATCTAATGCTGAGATTGACAAACTCACCAGCATCGTAAAAGCTGAGGCTATAGATATCCATGAGGCGCCAGTTTGATTCCTAGCGCCTTTCGCAACATATAACTGGGGTTCATTTGTCCTTCGAGCCTATGAAAAGGAGCCGAGCGTACACATGCATTTCGCTGTTGTTTATTTTAGCCATGATGAGATTATCCCCAATCGGAATGGCATCACATACCAGCAATATGTCACAGGATATAGCAAGTCCTATTGCGCCTGTGGCTACTGCAGGCACCTTCTCAATGGAGAGTATGTGGGATGACATTTTTGCCTCAGTGTCTCAGACCCATATCAGGAATATAGTGGAAGAACTCTCTACGACATATGCTCAGCGAATATGGTATCCGCTTGACCGTAATGGGTCACTGCCATTAATTAATGCGTGGACCTATGTGAATAACACACTCAAGGCCGATACAGGAAATGAACTTCATTTCACCTTCAGAACCTCAATGCTTAATCTTGTAGCCATTCAAGAGGGGACGGATAATGACCTTGCACCCATTATCATTGGTGGTGTAATCTCAAGCAAATATTCCCCAGGGGCAAATGGCTTTGCATCTTCCGTTGCGGCAGTTCTTGAATGCGCACGTATTCTTCACTCCTATAATCTGACAAATGATGTGTATTATGTTCTGTCAAACAGTATTTCCGATGGATACTTCAACTATGATCTAGGGAACCAAGGATTGAATGCCCTTTTGGACGAAATAATTGATGAGGATATCATTCCTTCTGCAGTGTTATGGTTCAATAGACTCCTCTATACAACAGCAGAGAGCTATGGAAGTTCAGTTAGAATAGACTATGATTACGTTGCTAACCCATACGATCCAGTAAGGTTCATGACCGATTTGTCAGAACTCATCTCTGAAAAATCTGGTACCAACCAAATAGTAATCCCTGATCGTACTACAGATCAAGTCTGGAGAGCATCAGGGGCTTATGAAGCATGGGAGAGAGGAATACCAGGAATCGCTATTGGGCAATATTACTCCGACTCAGTTTGGAGAGGGGAAGATGATGTCTACGATGCGAGCTTCTATGATTACGGAAATGCGCGAGAGGCAGCAGGAGTTATTGCTTCAATCGTAGCCACTGCGGGAACATTAGGAAAGGGTGACGCTCCAAGGCTTACCTTTTCAGGCACTTTGACCGCAAATAGCGCCATAGAACTACCCATGTCATTGACAGGAAATTCGTTTGTTAATGTGTCAGTAACCTGGAACAAGAATACTTCCCTTATTGCGGAGATATTAGGCCCTGATGATAATGTAGTATACTTCAGGAACGAGAGCGATATGGTGGCTCAGTTGAATTATCTGGTCACGCAACCAGGGCGATACACCTTGTTCTTGGAGAACCTCGCCAATGAATCAATATCCTACTATGCAGCATATTCGCACTACCATGACCTCGATGGTGATGGTCTCAATGATTATGAAGAATTCCTATTTGGTTCGGATGCAATTTCGGCCGACACCGACCGTGATTTTCTTACGGATGATCAGGAGCAAGTTTACAATACTGATCCCCGAAACCAAGATTCGGACCAAGATGGAGCTTTGGACGGTATTGAGGTATCTCTAGGCAGTAATCCTCTTGTCCAAGATTCCGACCAAGATTCGCTCCTCGATGGATTTGAGATTGATTATGGTCTCAGCCCAACATCAAAGGATACTGATCAAGATGGTTTGGATGATGCGTTTGAACTAGATAATGGTTTGAATCCACTCTTGGCAGATTCGGACGCAGATGGTTTAGATGATTACAGCGAGAATGAAATTGGAACAAATCCCCTATCTCCTGACAGCGATGGTGACGGGCTGAGTGATCTATTTGAAGTATTGAATGGTCTCAACCCACTAGCTGTTGATAGCGATTCCGATGGGCTTAGTGACCCGTATGAGATAGAACACTGTTTGATGCCATATGACGCGGATACTGATAGAGACGGAATAATAGACAGTCTTGACTGGGCTCCAACTGAACACTGGGCAAATATTCTGCCGTTCATCGGCTTGGGAGTATTCTCAATTGTTATCTTGGGAATTCTATTCAGCAAGAGGCGCACCTACATCAGAAGCGGAAACGAAGTGCCAGATTACGCTAAGAACAATGCATTTAATCTCGGGAAGATGCGAGGATTAAGTATGAGAGGAAGTGGATTCAAGGTCGTTGGCTTAATGATTATTGGAGCACTTCTTCTTATGCCAACCTTTGCATCCTCTACTAACACGGTGGTGCAATCAGAAACAGCACTAGCACCTGTGTCTGCAAACACGCTTTCAGATATCGCATATCTCAATGCCTCAAAACTTTTCGAAGATATTTGGTCCGCAGTTTCAGAGGATAATCTACGCAATTTAGTTCAAGATCTTACAGAAACCTACCCTGCGAGAATCTGGACTGACACTGGTCCAAATGAAAACCTTACAGGTTCGTGGGCATGGGCTAATACAACATTGAAGGCAAACACAGAAAATGCTCTGGCGTTCAGGCAAATCACAGAATATCAGAGTCTTCTTGCCATAAAGACAGGATCAGGGGCATCTCCAAGACCGGCAATTGTGATATCGGGAGTCCTCGACACCGAGCATTCACCAGGAGCAAATGATGCAGGTGCATCTGTAGCAGCTGTACTCGAAATTGCTAGAATGCTTCATAATTACACCTTTTCCTATGATGTATACTATGTTCTCATCAATGGAATGCATCTAGATGAAGACAGAGACCTTGGAAGCCAGGCATTCGTTCAATGGCTTGATGAAAATGAAATTGAAACCCTCACAAATATTGCATTTGATAGACTTCTCTTTCACCATGCGGGATTCCTCTACGGCACCCAGATATCAATAAGAAGCGATTCAGCAACAGGGTTATACCATGATGAAGCATGGATACCTGACCTGATGTCACAACTATCCGCGATTTATGGACATGGATGGATAAAACGTGTACCTGATTTAGCGATAGCAAAAAGATCCTGTGCTGCTGAGATGTGGCGGGCTGGAAGACCAGGCATGCATGTTTCACAGGGGTTCCAGTATGACATTCAATCAAGTACTCCAGCAGATACCTGGGACAACATATACTATAGCTTTGAGAAAGCCGCTGAAACGACAGCTGCAACCGCAGCGGTTACTGCCTATATAGGATTGATCGGAACCGGTTTGGTTCCAGAGAGATCGCTTACTGGTGCACTAAATGCAAGTAAATCAGTATATCTTAAAACAATAGTTTCATCAGGAGGGTATCTAAATACAACAATCACTTGGGACCAAAATACTATCATTGAAGGTACAATTCATAATTCAACGTGGAGTCCTAGATATCAGAGAATCGAAGACGATGGGCTTTTGGTTATGAAATTCTTGTCGCGAAAAGTTGGGTCCTATTACATAAACACAACCAACAGGGGGGTTAATCCAACTAATTTCACACTAAGTGTCACTGCATTCGAGGACATTGATGGAGATACTATCACAGATGTTGACGAGATTGCGTTGGGCACATCACCTTATCTTCGAGACTCCGATCGGGATGGATTAAGTGATGATTTCGAGATTTCCTTGGGAACGAATCCAACCTTAAACGACACCGACGGTGATGGCGCCTCTGATTACGATGAATACACATGGGGGTCGAGCCTTCTTTCTAGTGATTCGGACGGTGACCAAATTGATGATGGCACAGAGGCGATGCTTGGCACTGATCCAACATCAAACGATACTGACCATGATGGATTGAATGACTACTTCGAAGTGTATGAGATTGGCACGAATCCCTTGAGTGTCGATTCTGACCTAGATGGGCTCGAAGATGGATTTGAATACGAGATGGGTCTAAATCCTCTCTCACCAGACACGGATGGAGATTCATTGAGTGACCTATTTGAGGTCCTGAATCAGCTATCACCTTTTCTGCGTGACACTGATGGAGATGGTTGGAGTGACGCCTACGAAGTCGAATACTGCATGAATCCAACAAACGCGGATACTGATTCTGACGGTATACCAGATGGAATTGACTGGGACCCGCAGGAGCACTGGATAACGGTAGTGTCACCGGTATCTCTTTTGAGTGTGGTCCTGTTAATCGTGATTTACTCAATGCTCAAGTTGAGATTATACAGAGAAGAATAGAAAGAGCGGTTCAGATACCGTTGATTGTAAACTGGACAAACCTAGAATTAAATCTAAGCAGTCCGCCCACCAACGGCAGTGGGCTTCATTTGAATTTTTAGGATGTTTCTGGCCGCATTTATATCTGCATGGAGTCGGGAATCGCAACTGGAACAGAAGAAGTATTCTCCACCTTTCTCTTCCTGAGTTGAATCATGTTCTTTGACCCGAACACCTCTCTCTCCACAGGCACTACACTTCTGTGAGGTCCAAGCCGGATTCACAGTCCAGACCCCACCGTACTTGTGACCAAGAGCGGCTCGGCGATATCTTACCCCTTCGATGATCTGTCCCCAGAGATTGGTAGAGAGATTCCAACTATGAGTCCTGTATCCTCCCTTTGCTTGAAAGTATCTCAGGTCTTCGAAGTAGATAGTCTTGACACCACGATGTTCACAGAACCACACGGTTTCAGCGGCCAGCTGATGAGAGATCTCGCGGTCGATGCGTCGGACCTTTGTCCACACTGCCTCCAACTCTCTCTCCCGCTTGCGGATGAAAGATGGAAGTGGCACCATCGCCCGTTTCTTCTCCCAGTTGTTTCTCCGTAGTGTTATCTGTGACATCAACACTCGTGTTCGTTCTCTCAGTACTCTTCGTTTACTGAATAGCTCTTCTCGTCCAATCTTTGTTTCATCATACCTATTGCCTCCGTTCTTCACAGACAGGACTATAGGATGCCTAAGGCCTCTGTCTACTCCTGCTTTTCTAATTCTAGGAGTTGTGGGAAGCACCCTTCGTAGCATTTCTTCATCCGGCGACATAAAGGGAATCAACAGAGTGACCCTGTGCCCTCTCACCTTTAGGACGGGAGGTGCACAGCGTTTGCCCTTCTTGAGCGGTTCTATCTCTTTTTTCACTTTCGCGATAGTTGATATATCAGGATTCTTCTTCCCCTTGAGAGAACCAAGCTCTCTGGTGAGGTGTTGTAATCTGATAGTGTTCCTGAGCTGTTGGCTCATATCCTCAAACCGTTCTGCTCGATATACAAGTTCCAATGCTCTCTTTTCATTCCCATTCTCTCTTGCTTCACGAGCCTTGTTTCGGGCACGAGCTGCTCTTCTTGGCAACCAGTCTAGAAAACGAAATCGGAGAGTCTGACTTCTATACGGAGAGTCTGGAGTACGTTCATGCCCAGTGATTCCTGGAGGCGTCTTGATGTAGAGGATGATTTCATTCTCTCTCTCAGGGTCTTCCTTGAACCAGTATCCCTGTCCAGTGGAATTCTCTGTGCTAGCAGCAAACTCCATTGTAGTCTGTTTAAACACAGGTTGAGTGAAAGAAAATCCATTGGTTTTCCATTCTTGGACATGAGTTGCCATCGAATCTAGTGCTATCGTCACGGTATTCGATTTCATCAGATCACGTACTCGTCTTCTCTGAATACTGCGAACTGAAGAGCTTGATTCCAAAGTTTTAAGGAGAGGGATATCCAGAGCTCTACGGACCTGTTTACAGGCTGCAAGAGCATAGTGGTAGTAAGAGCCACTCTTCTTCCCACCGGACTCCCTGACACTCCTCACAAGGTCTGCAGGAATCCTCTTCAAAGACACAAGTCTCTTGAGTTGGTCCTTATCCTTGCTAAGTATTTCAAGCAGAGCATTGACCAATTTCCTACGGGTGTAGTCTGAGTGGATAATTCTGGCTGCAGTTTCGAGGACATTGCGGTGCATCCGTTCAAAGACAAGTTGACCAAACTCATTGGTCCTCTTCCACTCAAGAAAAGATTCTTCCCTCAAAACAACATATCCTTGTCCCTTTGAAGTTTCCAACTTCATCCCAACCGAAACTACCTGTTGATGAATCGAGTATACTTTGGTAAGAACCAGATTGACTGCCTCTACGTACTTCTCAAAGTGCTGTTCAAGCGTGTGAAGGTCGATCTCAGAACATTTTTTCCCAGAAAGCAAATTGCTAACTATTGGTCGGATTGCTGTTTTCTTCTTCTGGAAGGAAGGGTCTGGTCTTCTCCCAAGGCCTTTTCTTGCAACTTGCCTATTGAATGAGTTCAAGGAGAATTTTTGAACAAGATAGGTTGATGAATTGATATAATAATTACCATCCATTGTTTCTTGGTTCGAATCTACATTCTTCCCCACGCGGGGATAGCGCCGCGTTTCATTCTTCATCAACCTTAATCCTCAATATCCGGTCTGTTATGAGGTATTTAAGGTCATACAAAATTGATATAATAATTACCAACGGTAGAATTTAAAGCCAACCAAAATTGTTTCTATGCCAATTTACTTGGTATCTATGACCGAAATCATTTATAAGCAAATTACAAAATGTGATACGTTCATTACGTAGACTCCTACAATAATAAGGTGGGGGACAACATAACAAATGTAGAATCCACAGCACCTATTCTTAGTAATTCTCAAGATGTTTTCGCATTCTCCGTATTTGAAGAGCATGCTCATGGAACGGTCCAGTAATCTTGCTTGTATCAAAGCCAGCCTTCTCAATATTGTCCAATTCCTCTGTTGCACTAATCCCAGCTCGCTTCCTCATGTAGAGACTTTTTGTAACCCCTTTGAGAAGTGCACTGAACTCCCGTAATTCACGAAGGTACTTCTTCTTATCCAATCTTGGATTTTCATCAAGAATATCAGAGAAGGAAATCTCTTGGACCTTTGGTGGTATCCCATCCCTCATTCCACCCCATATCAAGGCATCATCATATGAAAGAAGTATCCGAGTATCTTCGTTGTGAGTTGCCTGATAAAAGACATTACTTTGAATTGGTTCGAATATCTTGACCTCTCCTCGAAAGCGTTTCCTCCCAAAGGTTGCAGCGGCGACCTTCCTTGCTGCACGAAGATGAGAATCTGGCGGTCCACATAATGATTCTATAATCAGATCCATTTCCATTATACCCTCAAGAAAAACCAGTATCTCGTTCACATAGTCAATCTCCCATAGTGAGCGGAGAAATATCTGGGTACCACCTAGTAACTCGGCTAATTCAGTACTTACATACACATTCTCAGGTCTTGTAACCTTGCCAGATTTAACCTGCTCAACTG
>CAYMLT010000051.1:0-14598 GCA_964391265.1 uncultured archaeon | reverse complement strand
CTCATACATTCCCACTAGAAATAACCGCATCAGAACCCGTGGATGAAGATATCATCCATCTTGTCGGTGCTTCCACAAATATCACTATAACGTATACATCATCTCTTCCAATTGCTACAGGAGAAATGGTTTCATTTCAAATAGATGGCATCGGAGATCCATTGAGGTCAGATGAGATTACCATTACAATCACAAATACCCAAGGATTCCACCAGCTGCTCCGACCAACGAAACAGAGTGGACAAACATTCCTCATAGAATATCAGCCATTGGTCAATTCAAATGCTGCAGTCATGATTTTGGGTGTTGTTGCAATACTTTGGTTCTCAGAGGGAATTAGTCTTGTTGCAACTTCTATATTGATTCCGGTAATGATTGTGTTAACTGAGATTGAAGCTCCAAGAGCTGCATTCGCACCCTTCTTTGATCCTGCTGTGGCTTTGATTTTTGGAGGTTTTCTGATTGGACGTGCATTGAGCAAATATGAGTTGGATAAGCGTCTTGCTCTCATGATATTATCAAGGAGTTCGGGTTCTGGGTCAGGATTGCTTCTGACCGTGATGGGTGTAACGGCTTTTCTATCAATGTGGATAAGTAACACCGCATCAGCCGCAATAATGATTCCAATCGCTCTTGCAGTAATATCTCGAATTCAGAGTGGCGAGATTCGAAGCAAATATGGAAAGGCTTTGGTGCTAGGTGTGGCATATTCTGCTACACTTGGTGGAATCGCAAGTCTAGTCGGGTCTCCACCTAATCCCTTAGCTGCGACCTATATCAACTCATTTCTTGGAATTGAATTCACATTCCTGTCTTGGATTCCATATGGTCTTCCAGTGGTTTTGATCATGTTACCTATCATTTGGCGTTGGCTCATGTTTAGATTCAAACTTCCTAAGGATATTGAGGAGATGAGAGCTTTGAAGGAGGTTTCGGAGAGAGAGTATCTCAAATTGGGGCCAATGAATATACAGCAAAAGCTTGTGATTTTCATATTCATTACAGTAGTATCGCTATGGCTTACAGAAGGATTTCATGGAATCTCCAGTTCAATCGTCGCAGTAATGGGTGGACTCGGATTGCTTATTCTTCGTCTCCTCGATGAAAAGGATATTTCCTCTGAAATCAATTGGTCATCACTCTTAATCCTAGGAAGTGGTATTGCCTTGGGAAATGCTATGATTGCAACTGGACTGTCCTCTTATCTTGCATTTCAAATGACTGGTCTAGGTGTGCTCCCTGCAATGCTTGTTGTCGTCGTTGTTGGTGGTATAGCAGTTCTCCTCACAATGGTTGCATCGAATACAGGTGCTGCAGTCATATTGATTCCTATTGCGATTCCTCTTGCAACTGGACTAGGCCTAGATCCGCTGCTTTTGATCATGGTCATTGCGATTGGAGTCTCAATGGACTTCGCTTTGCCAACAGGTACGCCTCCATCAACAATTGCATATAGCACCGGAGAGGTAGAAATGCATGAGATGATAACTACTGGACTTGTGATAGATTTGATAGCAGTTCTCATGCTCACCATAGTTGTAGTTTGGCTTTGGTCGGTTCTTGGCTTAGTGATGATATGAGATTCTACATGTCACGACAGCTTTAAATCAATGCTATGAACGAGGCTTCAAGAGTTGAAAGACTATGAGCTGGCTCGCGAAAATTGTAACTGGAGAACCTGATGAATACACACATGCAAGATTGGTGAAGTATGGGATTGGCACACATCCTGGTCCACGCGCTTCAATCAAGCTAAGCAAACCAAGAATCGCCTTCAAAGCAGATTTAGACATGGAAAAGGTGTTCATCAAAACATACTTGGAAGGTGTTCCAGAAGGCTCCCAAAAAGTGAAGGGAACCGTCGTTACCTATGAAGACAACCGAAACACGACAGATCGTCTTACAATGCCAGTTGTATGGAAGGTATCCAAAGGTAAAGGAGCTACAACCTACAAGGCAAAGATCAATGAAGTAGCTCCATTAGGTGACATTAAGCAACTTGTTGATCTTGATTCTCCAACAACATTCTTCCTGCTTTCCATGAATCCTTCATCAGGTGGGGCTGCTTGGAAAATAACCACAAAAACTTCATTTCCCAAAGGACCTGCAGGAGATGATGATGATGCAGATAATGATAAGAAAGAGAAAGATCCGGTATTCACCAAAGGTTCTTTCGAAAATAATCCGGAAACCCTACAATTCTTGCTAAAATCATTGATGCCGGATATAGCTGACCGAATAGGTCCAAAAACAAAGAGCATCTTTCTCAAACATATGATTTACATAGATGATATCGAGATTCCCGATGATCCTAAACTGTCATTCAATGAGAAGAGAAAACTAGCCAAGAAAAGAGGCCGACTTATCCGAAGGATTATGATTGATGGTGAAACTATTGAGAAAGAGTATTCTTTTCTCGCATGAGCGAATCAATTAGCATGATTCTTGTACAACCGAGATGTTTAAATGAGCAGCGGAGTGGGCGACATAGAAATCCGAGTAGAGGTTAAAACATATGCTCCAAATCGACTTTACATTTCCTTACTTTGAATCCATGTTCCTGCCAATTTCAATTATCTTCCTTTTCTTTGGCCTCTTTGCTTTTGGCTGGCTTGTAGTTCACGTGGAGCATTCCCGGCACTTCTCAAGATTTAAAGTTAGCTTCGCTCTTATCCTAGGAGCTTTGTTCATTGGATTTGGTATTCATTTCATGCTTCTTGCTGCAGGTATTTAGTTGGCGCAGTAGATTCTAGTATACACGCGCATCATTGATATTTGGTTCATCAGTGAGATTGTTGTTAGAGTACATGTGTACTAGCAAATACGCCGTATGAGGAATAATCTGGTGCTGCGGGATCCTGACTTGGAAAAAATGGCTATTCAAAGCCAACATAAGCTTACACAGGAATTTGCTGAAAAACATGCCAATCTCCGTGAGAGAGTCAGACGAGTATCAGTTGACGCAGCCAGAGAAATCTCTGACGAGATGAATTGCCCACTGCAAGTAGCTGAGGTTGCCTATCTTCTTGATATGGATGGAATCACCTCTAGAAGAAAAGCGGTTCGTCTGCTCACCACAGAGTTACATCGACGGGAATCTATCGGTGATGGAGTTCCTAATCTTCCTGGAAATGTACAAGAGTTTGCCGTTGATGAAGGTCGATGGATACATTATGTTTATGGTAGCTTTGCAAGAGAATTCGAAATGAAAGTACGAGAGCTTTCTAATCTTGAAGCGGTACTTGATGAAGATGAACCACCAGTTGAGAAAGCAATTTCATTAATGAATGCTCGTATAAAAATGGCAGAAGGATTTTTGCTTCCGGTCATACACACTTGGTTAAGAGAGCACGTTAAGGGCACCAGCGATGATTTATTGGTGTTTTTAGGTCCCGCTGTGACAGGATGGCAAGAGAGTACGTTACATGGTAAGCTTCGGCGAATGAAAAAACGCAATCAAGCACTCTTCCGTAAACTTGCACATATCATTTCAAACGCATCAGATTCGATGACGATGGATTTTTACACCAAACGGATTGACACTCTTGTACAAGAATTGGATGCTGATATCTCAAACCTAACTGAACGTGCTGTGGCTCATCTTATTCTACATATGGTTCCTCGACCAACTGGTTCAAGAGGTGACCGGTCACGATTTGTTGAAGTCGGGACGGCCTCCACTCGTGGCAATAAGGCCGAGCCAGATATGGTTTCGCCGTTTGATTTTCTTGAACGCGATATTAGGCTAGCTAGAAGAAGGAAGGGCATAGACAGAGATGAATACATCAAAGAGCGGATTGCTCGTGTATTGAGAGTTTTAAAATATCAAGGGAACGATGTTTTTGCATGCATTGAACAGTGTGTCCATGAAATGCAAGACCGATTCAAACTCGACATTGTAAACGTTGATGATAAAATCATGATGCTAAAACAGGAGTTTTCGAATTCATCACCTGATGACTATGATGCTTTTGCTGTTACCATAATCCATCAGTTTATTGATGACGGAATATTAACGGAATGAGTACACTATGATGATGAGTCCCACCCCTCTTTACTGGCTTCTCGATATTGAAGCATACGACTATGATATTGGTGTGCTAAAGAATGCAGAAATTTCAGGGCGTGCATTGATCCTCTCCCATCAGTTGTGGTCGATTCTTAGAGAAGATAGAGTATATTCGATTCTCATTGGTCCTGGATATTTCAAAGGCATTGCTGAGAGCGGCAATAGACGTGTGGAGATAAATGAGCATATTTCCTCACTAATGTTTGACCCTACAAAGCTTCGCTATGATGAACCCCTACCTCTTGTTGATATCATCAAACCTGAAATCATTGATCCTCTCGGCGCAGTGAAGACTGAGGCGATTATGACCATTATCAGTAACCTTGTAGTTGAGAAAGGTAACATTCTTGCGGAAAATCTGGTTGCATCAGTTTCGCCAAGGGCTGCTGTTCCAGAAACCACGCATTATACTGACGTTATGAAGAGAATACAGGTCTCCCACATTTCTGGTGTTCAAAGAGCAAAGTTCATACTTGGTGGAACCAATCGGCCTCTCTATGCACCTCTTGTTGAATGGTATAATAAAAGAAGATACAGCAATTTCGAGCGTCAAAAAGTGATGAGCCTACCGTTTGCCCGTTTTGCTGAACCCTCTGACATTGAGGTAACCTCTGATTGGATGATAGTTGAGAAAGCAGGAATGGGTGGAGTCGGTGTTGATTCATTCCGTGCAGAATACGAGGACGTACTCTCTAACATCAGCAAGAACCAGGATTCCTACATCTTCGATCTTTGAGCGGACCAAAACAGTCTTTGCTGATATGATTCCGCCAAGTAACGAGGTCAACACTGGTGGAAGTTGCTGATGCAGACATAAAGAAAATACTGGCTAAGCCATACTCTATTGTTTTACGTGCAGCAAGACAAGAAATGACCACGCGAATAGAAATAATGTCCGATGTCCTTATGGACCGGCAAAAGGCAAAGATGTCTGGAATGGTGGAGTATGGGCATCGAGCTAATGGCCTATTAGAAATCCGACGCTCTTGGTTTATCAAATATAACAAACCTGTCTACTATCAACCCAAAGAATTTCATGAAATTCTGAGGAATGCTAAAATCATAATAATCCCTCGAAAACAGAAACCCGAATTTATGAAAGACTTGAGAGAATTGCTTCTGAGATTACAATTACCAGAACTGCGCGTAGTTCCTGTTTGTGACCACTGCATGAGGGATATGAAATTGACAGTTCTCACCAAGCGAAATGCAGTGAAGGTTTCAGACACTCAGGTTCTTTGTGGAAGTTGCGCGATAACGGACCTGAAGGCCGACCTCAAAAGTTTAGGCATTAACATGTCCAAGGCAATGATGCACCATCTTGAGAGACAGTTACTCCGTGTTAAATCAGTTCCAAGATTGCTTGAGTTAGTAACGCCTGGATTTGACCCAACAAGAGACCCTGACCTGACTCTAATAGACACTATTTCTACAGGAAAAATGTTTTCTGGAAGAAGTGTAGGTTCTATTGATATCCCTGATAAATTTAAGCAATTACTTGGTGAGACTGGCTTTGATACCCTTCTTCCTGTTCAGGAACTAGTTCTGGATGCTGGCCTCCTCGAAGGAAGAAATTTGCTTGTTGTATCTTCAACTTCCTCTGGCAAAACTCTCATTGGAGAATTAGCTGGTATTCCTCGAGCTATGTCAGGAGAAAAGATGATATACATGTCGCCATTAGTAGCTCTGACAAATGAAAAATACGAATCATTTCGCAAGAGATACAAGAGGCTGGAATTGAGAACTGGAATCAAAGTTGGAATGTCCCGACTTGATGTTGGCAATGAAGGAAAGCCCATAGTTGATACAGAGATACAAAAAGCCGACATTGTTTGTGCCACCTATGAAGCGCTAGACCTTCTCTTTAGAGCTGGTGAAACAAGGCAGCTAGGAAGGATTGGAACGATAATTGTTGATGAGATTCAAAACTTGGCTGATGAAGAGAGGGGTCCTGAATTAGATGGGTTGCTGTCGCGGATGAGATTCTACGCTCCTAAAGCACAGATTATTGCCCTCTCTGCGACTGTAGGCTCACCTGACAAGCTTGCCAAGGAGTTAAACTTGAAGCTTGTCAATTACACTGGCAGGCCTGTGCCACTTGAAAGACATCTTGTTTTTGCTCGTAGTGATGAAGACAAGCAGCATATTATCAGAAGACTCGTCAAGAACGAATTTCGACAAGTAAGTTCTACAGGGAATCGCGGACAATCAATTATTTTCACCTTTTCACGTAGACGCGCTCATTCTCTAAGTGAATGGTTGAAAGAGCATGGAGTAAGGAGTGTCGTTTACCATGGAGGGCTTTCATATAACGAACGCAGGAGTATTGAGTATTCGTTCAATAAACAGAGATACGAATGTGTTGTTACGACCGCAGCTCTTGGAGCAGGTGTGGACCTTCCTGCATCTCAGGTAATATTCTCAACACTTGCAATGGGCGCAGACTGGCTGTCGACTGCAGAATTTGAACAAATGTTAGGACGGGCGGGAAGACTGGGTAAGCACGATACCGGCAAGACGTACATGCTTGTGGAACCGGATCGCAAGTACCACAGTGGACAGGATAAGAATGAAGATCAGGTTGCTGCAGAACTACTGGCAGGTGTAATTGAAGATGTCGAGCCGTTTGCAGATCTTGAACATAGTGCAGAACAATTGCTTGCGACCATATGTTCCACTGGTCTTGTAGATTTGAAAGATGTTGCACGTGCATACCTTAGAATGCTATCTAGATCGGTTCCTCCCTCAGATGCGCTAAAGCACTTGGTAAAGAAACACATGATTAGAGTAAAGGAAGGCGGTGCCCACCCGACCGAACTTGGAATAGCTACCGCCTTATCATTCTTGACTCCTTCACAAGGATTCGAAGTGGCAAAAATGTCTCGGAAGCAAGATGTCTTGGATATTGCAATACAGCTCGATTCATTTGAAAATATCTACATGACAACTCGTTTGCAGGGCGAAATCAATGCTGCTTTCAAGACTCACATGCCAACCCGTCTATTTGCTGGAGTTTTCTCAGATCTTGGGAGTCTTAAGAGTCCCCGGAGTGGAGCGGCAAGACTTCCAAAATGGGTCTTTGAAGTTTTTTCACGATGGACCCGGGATTTCTTCAATTGTGCATGCAGTCTTTACCCAGAGTGTGACCACGGGAAGATTGCAGTAGGACGTTGGATGGTCAAAAAGAGGAAAGAGGGATATAATCCGACAGGAATCGCCCAGCAACTTCAGAGGGAATACGAGTTATGGGCATATCCTGGAGATATTTTTAGTTGGTTGGACTCACTAATCCACAATCTAAAAGCTGTTCAAAGAATCGCTCGCGTTGGTGGCGCAACTGACCTGAACGAAGAGATTGAGGACCAAATCTCTCGAATTGAAAGGCCTCTTGAAGAACTCAAGAAAGAAGAGAAATCTGCTAAGAAACAAAAAGCCACAGAAAGTAAGAGCAATGAAGAAACTTCTGAATAGGTCAATGGTTCTCTTCGTTTGCAAACTCAAAAGTGACTCGAATATCGCCGAGAATATCCGGGTCCACGGTGTCAATATTCAAATCAATCCATCGATGCAGATCTCTTCTAATCTCTTCCTTCGTTGTAACTGCAGTAGGCAAGGGCGGACGGGTTTCGGATACAAGTTTGAAATGTGTTCCACCGCATTTGCATGTTCCATCAAGCACAGTATCAATATCATCAAGTTGGTTGCCACATGTCCTGCATACAAAGAGCATTGCTAATCACTACCAACAATAACTCGCAATGTATCTATGAGGCTTGGTACTCTTTACGTATTACTAACTCGGTATCATTGTAAACAACAATTCTACAATATCCATATCAGCCAAGCTATTACTATGCTCGTCGCCACAATGAAGATTACGACTTGTGTTCTTTTGCTGAACCCCCATACAATTGGAATCGGACCAATAAACAAGATTCCTTTCGAGGTCCGTTGATTTGAATCGCCCGCATCATCAGCGTTCTTAAATTTCTGAATCATTCCAAGAGCTACTAGGATAAAACCAATAGTGATCATTCCCACAGCAACGATTACCAACTGAGTTTGTAACTGTGCCATTACTAATATCACCCTCTCTGTACACGCGTATCAAGTGAAGTTGTCGGCAAAATAAACTCCATCAGCTCATAGCCGCCTACTGCTTTTCCCTCCTCCGCCCATAGAACTACTAGGTCTCGATATACCTCATAATCCAATTTCGAATTTATTTCAACAATATGCGTACCAACAGGAAATCTCCAAATAATCTCAAAATCATACGGGGATAATTCTTCCTCAAGCCACGTCTGTATTTTGTTTCCTCCTATTTGGAGTCTGCCGCCAAAATCTATCAGATAGACGATGGCAACAACATCGCTTGCTCCCTTTGGGAATATATCGGTATATCTCACAATTGATTTTACTTGCTCACCGTTTATCTCTACTCGTTCCTGATCAAGGAAGAATTGCAAATTCGCAGATAGTTTGTCTATTTCCTTGGAAAGAAGATCCTCACCAGACACTACCTCTCGATAGTATCCCTGAGGGTCAAGATACTCAAAGGAGAGTTTCTCATGTATTTCACCTGTTGAAGACACGGAGAAAAATGATTCAGCATGAATCGGTTCAACCAAATCGTTACCCTCTGTTGCCACTTAATTCACCTATTCCAAGGGGACAGCATTGATACCATGTTTTGTTAAGTGCCCAGAGAGCTCTTCTGCATTGCTTGTGAAACAATACACGATTTTGGGCTCTACTTTTTCAGCAAATCCAATCAGGTTTGGAAAATCTGTATGAGCACTCAATGGAAACCCACTATTCTTGATTTCTCCGAGAGTCCACCCAGATAGATTGTACCCTTCCATTCTTCGTGTGATATCCTTTCGATAGCTTGTCCCCAATGCTTTTCCTATGTTACTCATCGTGAATTTTGGCGAAGATGAAACAATTGCGCATCCTGCTTTTAGGGCTGCCTTTGCATCTCCAGAGTTAATGCTGATGTAATCTAGATTCTTACCATGCGCTATATACACATCCGAAACAAGGTCTATGGCCGGATTTCCTGAGATCACTGTTATGCCTTCATTCCTGAGTAGTGCAATAGCCTCCTGCGCCTTGCCAAGGGAATATGCTTGGAAAATTGGGATTCTTCCCCATTCCATCAGATCCCTTGCAGTATCTAGAATCTGCTCGTGCACTTCTGTTCGCCTCGGAAATTTCCAACGAGGTGTTCCATAGGTCGCTTCCATTATTAGAACATCGGCATGTGTAGGAACTGCACCAACATGAACCACACTGTCTACGACATTGAAGTCTCCCGTGTAAAGAACGGTCATTCCATCTTCGAATTCAAGTTTGTACATTGTGGAGCCAAGCACATGTCCTGCATTCATCGCAGTGATGTAAACACCAACCTGTCCAATGGTTTCCCCAAATTTGACGAGGCTCGTTCTTGCTTCTATTCGCCCTCCTCGAGCCAGAAAAGTGTCTATTGTTCCCTTTGTGGCAATAACATGATTAGCAAGTTCCAATCCCCCGATGTGATCGGAATGGGCATGAGAAAGCAATGTTGGTATCCCTCTCATTCCAGCATCGAAAGCTAGGTCTACCTCTCCATATGTAAGATGAATTCCTGTTCCATGCTTAACTACTCGGAGCGACACCATTTGTTGACCCATCGAAAATCCTTACTTCCAGAACAAAAGGCTTTCCGAAGCGCTACAGATTCTTCCGCATTAACTTCAGTTTGCCTGCTTTAATCGGTTCACCGTATAGAGAAGTCATGTGGTCAAAGAAAGAACTCCGTGTATTATCCAAATTCAGGATTGAGATACTGTGAACACCGCTCCCTTGGGCAAGTGCAATAAGATTGGCTGCAAAACTGGAATCGTCAATCTCACTTATATCATGCATCATTGCCATAATGATTAGCCGCTCTCGATGTATAATGGCGCCAGCAACGGCGATACACTGTTCATCTTTTGAAATGGTGTACAATCTTCCTGCTGCTCTGCAAAAGTCTATTCCCATCCAGAAATGTGAATAATCCTGCCTTTCCTTTGCATCAATTTTCCAAAATAGATTCTTCTGAGATTCTTTAGACAGTGGCGTTTGGTCCCATTGCGAAATTTGCTCTGGTAATGATTTCGAAATCGTGAAGGTTTGAATCTTTAGAAACCCAGTTTCTGAAAAGCCGTGTTCTAAAAGATACTGCTCACTCCAGCTGTATAGGTTATTCTGAATTGGAAACGGAAAACTATCTTCATTGGAAGATGATACAAGGCAATCTACTTCTCCAATTGCAACGGTTTTGAAGAAGGGCAATGACGACTTGATAATGTGCGAGGTCACTCTTTTTCTATATTCAGGGACGACCCTAACAGATAACAACGCCATAGCGTTTCTCGCAGTATCCTTGTATATTGCAGATGCGCCTATTGCATCATCCCCTATTAATGATACAAAGAACATACTATCTTCAAGGTTCATGAGTAATTGCACCTTCTCAGGGTCATCCGAAGCCTCGTAGGTTGATATTGAATCTCCGCCAAGATTTAGCCAGATATTCACTTCATTCATGGACAGTCTCCTGCTGTAGAACCGTGCTTCATTCATTTTCTATCTTCCATTCCTGAACATTTATTCCTTGATTAGTTTACGGGAAACCGACTGAATCGAAGGGTTTATTGATTACGAAGCACAGCACCCTTAGAGGGGAATCGCTTGAAATCACTAGTCATGACCCACGATGGTCTCCAAGTTGCAGATACTCCGATACCGCCACTTATGCCTGGTGATGTTAGGATTGAAGTCCGTTCTGCAGGTATTAGTCGGACCGATTTGAAAATATGGAAAGGCGAAGTCGATGTAGAACTGCCTTTGGTACTTGGTCATGAGATTGCAGGGGTTGTGCATGAGAGTTCAGATCCCGAATTCAAAGCTGGGACGCTAGTAACAACTGAGAGCTATCTTTCCTGCGGTTTTTGCTTCCATTGTAGGAACAAGAAGAAGCATCTCTGTCGTGCAAAAAAGAAGATAGGATTCTCCGTAGATGGAGGAATGGCTGAATATCTATGTGTTCCTTCTGAGTTGATTCATAAGCTGCCGGATTCAATTGATTCCTTGACTGGAACTTTTGTAGAGCCCCTTGCAGTTGCAATAGAAACCTATACCCGTGCAACAGTCAATCCTGAAGAACAAGTATTGGTAATCGGAACGGGGAAGACTGGTCTGCTTGTTTCCCAAGTTTTTGATGCATTTGGTGCTGATGTGTATTTACTTGGTGATAATCAGTGGCATCTCGGTGTTGCACACCAACTTGGATTAGGCAATATTCTCAAACGCTCTGAGGATTGGCAGAAGAAGATACTAGATTCTACAAACGGCGTTGGCCCTTCAGTAGTAGTTGAAGCTACAGGAACACACGAAGGTATGCAGATTGCCTTAGATATTGTTAGAAATGATGGGACTATTGCCTTGTCTGGACGAAGTGAAAATAATCTCAGTCTGGACACACGAAGTATTATTGACCGCGAGATCTCATTATTCGGAACCGCCCGAGGCGATTTTGATATGGCAATAATGATGCTACAGAAAGGTCGAATTGAAGTAAAGCGAATGGTGACTAAGCAGTTTGGTCTGGAACAAGGAACACAAGCATTTGAGGCAGCAAATAATCCAGAAAACCTGAAAGTTAACATAAACATCTGAGGATGGATACATGAAGGAATATTCCGTAGACCTTCACATCCACTCATTGCACTCCATAGGTGTAAGCAAGAATATGACAATCCCTAATCTTGCCAAGGGTGCAATATCAAAAGGAATTGATCTTATCGGCACCGGCGATGCCACTCAGCCAGATTGGTTGAAGCATCTTGAAAAGACATTGACCGAAGAAGATGGCGTATTGTCCTATAATGGTGTTTCATTCATTCCAACGGTCGAAATTGAGGATACTGAATCGATTCATCATGTTGTACTTCTTCCTGATTTCGAATCGGTAAAGCGTCTTCGTTCATCTATTGGGAAATCATCGCCAAATCTAAACCATGAGTGGGGAGGGCGACCCCGAGTAAATCTTACAGCTGAATCGATCGCTGGAATGGTTAGAGATACCGGTGGCATGATTGGCCCTGCACATGCATTCACACCATTCCGATCAGTTTTCAGAGAGGGAAAATATGATAGCCTCAAAGCATGCTATGGTTCCGAATCCTCCCATATTCATTTCATTGAACTTGGCCTATCAGCAGATTCTGAGGTTGCAGATTATATCCCGGAATTGCGCAATTTGAGCTACATCACCTGTAGCGATGCTCACTCGCCATCACCTGATAAACTAGGTCGCGAATTCACCAAACTACTAATGAAATCACCTACATACACGGAGATTAGAAAATCTCTAATGAGAAGCGGTGGACGCCAACCCTCAATGAATGTAGGATTCAATCCCAGACTCGGTAAATACTTCTTATCCTTTTGTTCAAAGTGCAGGAGAACACTTGTAGTTCAAGATGGAGATGCGAGCCCTTCCTATGATGATGAGAATATCTACTTCCATCTCAAAAACTCTGTTGAAAGAAAACAACTTCTCTCGGATATAGGAAAGCGTGCGGTCAAATGTCCTCATGATGGCAAAAAACTGAGGCTAGGAGTTCGAGACCGTGCAAAGGTTCTAGGCGAACTCAAAAGCAAAAAACCAAAACATCGTCCTCCCTACTTGCATATGCCCCCTCTACTAGATATGATTCAATCAGCTTTAGGTGCTAAATCAAATAAGACAAAGGGTGTACAGTCGTTGTATAATGAATTCTTAAGGGTACATGGAAATGAAACAGTCGTTCTTACAGAAACCTCCCTAACTGACCTAAAGAAGACCCACAACGACCTTGGACGACTAATTGGAATATATAGAAAAGGAAAGGTAGATTACGTTCCTGGAGGCGGCGGACGATATGGGCATATCATCAACCCCTTAAAGAGTGATTAATAATGGCTATTGTTAGAGGTATCATCAGAGAAGTAGGCAAGAGTACAACAACAAGAGTTAGCAGTAGAAAATGGTACGGAAAAACCCGTCTTGTTGTCCAAGATGAAGATACCCAACGCACCTATGATGTGCATGTTTCTGCGAATGTTATGGACAAGTGTGCTTTTCTTCCCCGTGTGGGAATACCTGTTGTGATAAACGGATATGTCGATGAATCCGAATATGGCATGTCTGATTTTGTTATAACTAGAGTTGTAAGCATCAAACGCAAGGATCAAGGTCTATTGAAGGTTCACAAGTTTGACGATGTTGAATAACATACAGATTGAATTACTTGCGCGCACGAATCAGATACCCGGGCGATATTATCCACTGCCCTTTACATTGTGGGCATTTTGATGGTCTCTTTGCAGAACCCTTCACTTTGAATATAAAATCACAATTTCCACATCTAGCGGGCTGTACGAGAAGTTCCTTTGATTCATTCCTGATTGATTTGGAAATATGGGTGATGTCTTCATAGACAATAGATCTGTCCATTATGTCAAGAACCCTGCAGATGTCATCCGCAGTTAGGGGATACTCTGTTCGCTCTAGCATCTCTGTAATTCGTTCCCTTCGAGTTGGCATCTGGTCCACTTCACATTCGGTAAGGTGTAAACACTCATGTTCAATGTTTTGAACACAGTGTTCCAAACGTAGAGTCATATCAAATCTGTGTATATCTCTAAGCAGGTCATTACAATGAAACAATATGATACTGGCATGAATACTGCGTTGACTGCTGCAATAGTCGTCGCAGTTATTGTTGTTGGAGGCGTGATTGCCGCAACTATATACTTCCCTGGCATAATTCCTACCACGACAACTATGCCCACAACAACCCCCACAACTACAGATCCCGCCGGAGGATTTGGAATACGGGCTGCTAGCTATTTAGAAAGCAGACGTGATGATGTAGCGTTCTATTGTATTCTGAATTGTTCCTTAGTTAATGTTGATATCAGTAGTTTCTACTCGGCAACACAACCCGGCGCATTCGTCGATATTGTGAAGCTATTCAAGACAGAAACTGGTGGAGATATTGAAGTAGGCTTCTCCCCCTATGATGCAAATATCCTAGGTGAAGGTGAGATAACTGCTGCAGAATGGGAAACTCTCAGTGGGCAATTCGTAAACTCCATTGAAATGATGCCAGACGCAAATAATCCCCCCGAATCTTTTCCATCCACTTGGCCAATCGAGCTCTATATGGGAATCTACTTCGATGACAATACCTTCTTCCGCATTGGCTTCACCGAAAGCGATCAGATGGTCAATCTAGTAAATGGAACTTGGACCGGATCTTTCAATGAAATGGGCTGGCCCGAGATTGCCAACTATAATTCTCAAGAGTATTGGCTGAATGCGAATGGATTATTGGAGCAACCAATGGGTACACTCTATTCACTCATCACGAATAATGCCGCATATCCAGCGGGTTAGCTACCATAAATCGCGCGAGTGAGCGTCCTTTTATGAATTGACGCTTACTTGT
>CAYMLT010000050.1:0-14701 GCA_964391265.1 uncultured archaeon | reverse complement strand
GGGCATGTTCAGATTAGGATACAGAGGCAGGGCGCGAGGGGTGGGCCCTGCTTCGCCATGTTGAATTTGCGCAGCGCTTTTTCCAATCTCACCGATACCACCCCTCATTCTCTCACCTATAGGCCACTGATTGCAATACTCTTCATGTAGCCAACCCCGATCTTCATGACCATGGGAAGAAAGTCGGAAATCAGCGTCATATAGGTGCTAATTCCAGCATGTCCTTGAATCAGCTCGTTGAGAGTCTGTGCATCTAGTTTCCCTCCGAGCACCAACTCTGCAGCAGCAATTGGATCATTATGCATGGAAAACTTAGACACCGCCCACATCCCCTTGCCAGTGTTGGTAATGTTGCTGGCAATTTTTGTGGCTCGATAATCCTTCTCGTACTTACGAACACTGTTGGCTGAATAGTCTCCTTCATCAGCCATTCGTTTTGCGTGTTTAGCTAACATAATGCCCGCATGGAAGCATGTTGTCACTCCGCCTCCTACAATCGATGATACCTGACCTGCAGCATTTCCACAAAGTGAAACACCAGCATCTGTGAAGCGTGGGATGATTCCGGCACACGGGACAACGCCTCCGTTAAGAGAAGCAATTCGTGCAGTCTGGGTTTCTGGGTGTGTCTTCATGTATTTGCGAAGGACATCCTGCATTGGAGGAAGTCGTTCCCAGTTGTGTTTTGATGATGGCACCCGACCTATTCCAAGGTTAATCTCCGTTTCAGAACGCGGATACAGCCAGAGATAGCCCAGACCGACATCTTTGCCAACGTAGAAGTATGCAGTATTTGGATCAATATCCTTGCAGTTCTCAAGCTTGAATCTGTACCCATATGACAATAACCACTTTGGATGAGTGAAGCCTGCGGTTTCAGAAACCCTGCTGAATGAGCCGTCTGCGCCAACAGTGAGATGTGCTCTAACCTCATCTCCCTTATTGTACTTCACTCCAACAACCTGATCGCCTTCCTTGATGACTGAAGATACCCTGGCCCCATAACGGAACTCGGCTCCATGTGACTCTGCACGGTTTCTCATCAATTCCTGACAATTATCCTCATCGAAGAGGTACGAGTTGCCAAGATGGGTTCTATCTACAACAATGTTTGCACCGGTGTCAAGGCTCTCACCAATGATTCTCGTATACTTGTTACCAATATACTTCGAGTTTGGTTTTACTCGAAGGAAGTTTAGTGCTTTGTCTGTGACCAATTCGCCCATTAGACTATCTGTTACATGCGCTCTCTTCTCGAGGACGATAGTCTTGAGCCCTCGGCCAGCTGCTTGTTCAGCAGTCATAAGTCCGGCAGGTCCAGTCCCTGCAATTACAATATCCGCATCATTAGTCATCGTAGACACCCTGTCAAACACTCGTTTCGTTTAGGAATCGGTTTTTGTATCCTCTATATCTGTTTCCCTGTGACATTTTCTGCGCTTCAGTAAGTTTCAAATTGAAGTTTGCAAGATTCGGAAATACCCTTGCTCAAGTCGTGTTTCTCATGAAAACAAAGATAATGGCTTACTCCGCCTACATGGTTCTCTCAATATTCCTAAGTCTTACACTAGCATTGTTGCCAGCGCTTTTGGTATTCATGTTCTTGTTTCAAAACTTGGATGGGTTCATTCTAAGCATAGGATGGCCATTTCCAGAAATTGCTCAGTGGATAGCCCTAAACTTCGAATTATATTTTCCATCAATCATGTTTGATAAATTCTATTTCATTACACTCATTGTGCCGATATTCTTTTTCTGCTACGGAATATTCTTGGGTTTCTTGATAGGTCTATTCAAACTATCTCATAGGCTCATGCCTTTCCTCGAAGATGGCTATTATGACGTCGCGGATTATATGATGATCTACGAATACAGCGAGATTTACTATATCATGCTGCCGTATTTCGCATGGTTCTTCACAGTATTCCTTGACACTAAACCACGTCACCAGCTATTCGGAGCAAAGATTGGAAGTGGAACTGTTGTAGGAAATGGTAGGCTGTTCAACCCTGAACGAACCATAATGGGCGACAACTGCTTCTTTGGATACGATGCCATCCTTAGCGGCCATGTTTACGAGTGCGATAAGCTCTATCTCAAGACTGTCAGACTCGGTAACAATGTTACAGTTGGAGCAAATGCTGTAGTTCTCCCAGGTGTTGACATTGGCGATAATGTCATAATTGGTGCTAATACCGTTGTTCCCAAGGATAAAGTCATTCCATCCAACACTATCTGGGTACATGGAAAGGCAATTCCTCGCAAGCCAACCGATATGGAAACAACCGATGAAGAGGGATACACTCCTGAGAATGGTGAACATATCTGATATTTCTAATGCTTCATCTGGAGAGTTTCTGGTACCGACCGAATGAAACAGATAGTGAGGATTCCGGCACCAATGTTTCTGAGTCCTTGCTAGTTTGGATCCAATCTGAAGCATCAGATATGGATAATAGAGTAGCAGTTCTTAGAAAGATGGTCAAGAACATACGCTGGCTTTCAAAAAAACTTGATACAAATCAAATCATTCTGCATTCATTTGCTCATCTTGGCGAGAGTAAGTCTGACCCGGATTTTGCAGATGCCCTCATTGAAGAGGTCGCTCAGAGATTGCGCGAGCGCGACTACGATATTCATATTGTTCCCTACGGCAAGTTCTACGAATTTAAGATGCATGTCAAAGGACCTTCTCTAGCTAAAGTTTTCAAACAATTCTAACATGCAAAGCTACTGCCTTAAAGCAAAGACAATGTAAATTCAATCCCTTTCTCAAATATGGCAAGGCTAGAAGTAGGGTTTTTCAGTATCTTCTTGATTCCTTCAACAACCTGCTCTTTAGTTATGGGAGCTTTTTCAATTGCAACTAAGGCGCCTAGGAAGAACATATTCAGGGCTTTCGGATTGTTGAATTCACTCAAAACATTAGTTGCATCCATGGAATAAAGGACCCCACACATCTCTCTCAGCGCATTTTCTATATTTTCAATACTCGGATATTTTTCACGACCCGACAGAGCTGACAATGTCGGAATCGTGACTCTATTCATCGCAACAATAGTTCGTTCACTACCAAGAATATATGCAGCAGTCATTGTTTCCACAGGTTCAAGGCCTATCAGGAAATCTGTGTGACCTTCAGGAATAAGTGGGCCAAGGTCTTCCTTCCATATTCGCACATGTGTTAGAACCCTTCCACCTCTTCTTGATGCACCGTAGATTTCTCCGACCACAGGTCGATAACCTGCTAATGCGGCTGCTTCAGCTAGAATGCTACCTGCAAGAATATTTCCTTGCCCTCCAACACCCGCAATCAGAATATTGTAGGGTCTTTGCAAAACTAATTCTCCTCCCGTAAAGCATCGTTTGGACACACGTCTACACATGCACCACACCGAGTACACAGATGCTCGACGATGTATGGATTTCCAGTTTCATCGTTCCATCCTAAAGCTGTACAGCTGAACTGTCCTACACATATCTTGCATTTTTCGCCTTTGCAATTCTCAGAGTAGTGAATTATTTTCTTCAGGTTGGAATAATCGATTCCTCTTTGTTGTTCATAAAGTCTGCACACGCCCTCTAGCAGAACGACTTTCAAGCCCTCCCTATTGACTGCATCCCACAACACATCCAATGTGGAAGGAATATTCGTCGCGTCCCCTTTCAGAAAATGATCTGGACCAATTGCGTTTACAATGCTCTCGATTGATACTCTTTGTGTATCAGGACTCTGTTTCATAGATCCTGGATGTTCCTGAAAACCTGTCATCGCTGTGGTCGCATTGTCCATGATTACAAAGGTCAACTTTGCATTGTTGTGCTTCGCATTAATGAGTCCGGGAATACAGCTGTGGAAAAACGTTGAATCACCAGCTACTGCTATCACTTTGGTATCGAAACCAAATCTTTGAAGTTTTCCCATTCCCGTTGCAGTTCCAATTCCTGATCCCATTGCTTGCATGGTTTCCATTGCATTATCATAGAAGATTCCTAATGAGTAGCAACCAATATCCCCTGCAACAGCTAGCTTGCCTTTCAACCTGTTTCTAATCTTACGAATCGCCCAGTAGATATTGCGGTGAGTGCATCCTGCACAGAATGTTAGCGGTCGTGTGATAAGCAACGACTCTGGATCATCAATGACTTCTGCTACTTTATTGTCAATAGTTGGGACATGTCCTTCGATAGTATTCTTGATAGATTTCTTTACTATGTCTGTGTTCAGCTCTCCTGTCCAAGGCAAAGCTCCGTTCCGCTTTCCATAGAACTCCCGGGAATCATGTTCGAGTTCAGCCACCAGGGCAAGCACCTGTTCTTCAATGAAAGGATAGACCTCCTCAATGAAGAGAACTTTCTTCTTATTTTCAATCCATTTGAGAATATGGTGCAAGGGCAGAGGATACGATGTAACGAGATTTGCTATATCTACATTTGAAACATTCAACATCTTGACAGCTTCTTGTGCATAAAGATAGCCCACTCCACTGGCAATAATGAGCATATCTCCATCTTCACCCTTGTTCAGCTTGTTTAATCCAGATTCCTCAAATTCACAAGCGGCATCACTCGTTTTATCACTAAGTTCATCACGCTTATGATATGGATATGGAATATTGTACAAATTATCAGGAAGTACCTCTGACACTTTCCAAGCTCTATCTGGAATTTCTCCCTCTTTCACCAAAGCTCTAGAATGACTTAGGCGAGTTGTACTCCTTATCATAACAGGAATCTGGTATTTCTGTGAGACACTGAATGCAAAAGGCACAACATCTTTTGCCATCTGACAGGTTGATGGTTCTATTAGCGGAATATCTGCTGCTCTTGCGTAGAACCTTGAGTCCTGCTCATTACTCGAACTATGTCCCTGAGGGTCGTCACATACGATGATTACAAGTCCACCTGGTCCGGTTCCAGAAAGATTGACATTCAGAAGAAAATCAGATGCTACATTTAGCCCCAGCGATTTCATCGAACATAATGAGGGCACACCTAACCAGCTTGCCCCCGCGCATGCTTCTAATGCAACCTTTTCATTAACGCTCCATTCAACGTAGATATCGTGTTCTGCAGATTTTTTCATCAGGTTGGCGGCGATTTCTGTTGAAGGTGTGCCGGGATATGACGCACAAAACCCAATCCCTGCTTCGAGGGCACCGCGTGCAAGAGCTTCATTTCCACTAAGAATGACTTCTCTAGCCTCAGGATTGGTCATGGTTGTCGAGTTGCTATCTCAACTCAAAACACTTTCGTTGAGACCTTATGTGCATCAAGGTTTCTAATACAACCTCAGAATTGCGTATTATCCCAAGAAACCATCCTTGCCAAAGTATTCAAGCACTTTCGATATGGATTCTTAACTAGATGTCAAGAAGAGCTGATAAGATGTCAAAGCCAGAGAAGAAGTATACACCACGAGGATATCAAACGTATATCCTCGATGAAGTTGACACTAAGAAAGATACCAATCTTCTTCTTGAGCTAGATTGCGGTCTCGGAAAACGATTCATAACCCATCAGCTGGTCGCAGAGCGGTATCCTGACAAACGGTTTATCATCATCGTTCACTCCTCATCATCTCTTGCTGAAACAGTCGATTACCTCAAGGATGAGTATGAAGGACTTGAGGATGATTTGGGGGAAATCTCCTCTCGAGTTCCTTCCGGTCGGAGACCCTATGTTCTTAGAGAGAAGAGGGTGATAGTTGCAACTCCCCAGGTTTTAGCATCAATGGCACAGAAAGACGTTACCCTCTTTGACCCATTTGCTGTCATTCTGATCAATGAGGTAGATACTCTCATTCGAAGAGCGGCTGGTAGAACCACTCTAGTCTTTCCTTGGCCAACGCTATTGACGCTGTTTAAACACAAGTGGCTAATTGGAATGAGTGGAACTCTGCGAGATGATCATGCAGTATTCACAAAGGAACAGCTTGAGATTCGAAAGGAACTAAACACGCTGAAAAAACACATTCCGGGGGCACAGCTTATCTCTATGGAGGATTTGTATGGTACAGATATCGAGGATTATCTGGAACCTACATTCTTGACAATGAGTACTGTATTTGATCAGAGAATACGCTCTATCTCTCTGGTTCTTGACGAACTCATCCGTGACGCAAGACATGAAATATCGCTTGAACTGGAGGAAAGCGACAATCTCGACCTAATTGAAGGAGATGCTAGAAGGATTCACATGATGCTTGAACGACTACCTGTATCCGATGATGCAAAAGGACGCTACTCCAGCCTTTTGATGCTCAGGAAATACGTCTATGCAATGCCCCCCAAGCAATTCCTGAAAATGTTTTATGGGAAATATGTGAAGAAATACTTCAATGTAGCAGATATGCGGCGAGCATTTCCTGAGATGTCCGCAAAGGCTACTCGAGTTCTTAAAATCGTAAAGAAACACAAGAAGACCCTTGTTCTAACTTCCTATCTTGAAATGGTTTCACAGGTTCAGAGTGTTCTGGAAAAAGCAGGAATGTCCGTGTTGACAGTCACCGGCCAAACAAGAGACAAGGGATCTGTGCTCAAGCAGTTCAGAGAGGATGACTCAATCTCCGCTTTGATTCTATCTCCAGTAGGCGAAAGAGACCTAGACATCCCTCAAGCAGAGGTAATGGTGATCTGCGACACCATCAATACTAGCAAGACAATGTATCAGAAAGTTAAGAGAACAAGAGGGGGTCTTGTGGTGCTTCTGGCCTATTCAGGTACATCTGAAGAGCACAAAGTCAATCGTCTCATGCAAAGGATTCTTGAGAGATATCCCTGGTCCACTGCAGTTATGGCTCCGACTCTGGAGTTTTGATTATCCTATCACAAACACTCTTGAAAACAGGTCGAAAATTGCTTCGTGATAGATTGGATTCAATTGTCCGTAAACATAGTCACAGAGACTTATGAATTCCAAGGTCCGAGATTCCGCATCTTCTCCAGTGCCTAAAATCCTCCTTGTAGGTTTTAGTAAGGCTCTACTCATTCCTTTTCCAGTCTTCTCATCTTCAAAGATTTCTGAGGATTCTGCTTCAATTCGTTGAATATGGCTCTTAACACGAATGTCTGCAAGCTTGTCGTTGCCAAAAGATTTGATCAAATCCATTAGAACGTCAAGGACTCCGTTATGAAGACCACCTAGCAAGGCTTCAACTTCGTAAGCTGTGAACTTAACCTCCGTGCCCGCCGATACAATACTCCACTTGAGATCGCTGAGTCTCTGTATTTCAAGTGTTCGCCCAGCAATGGACAAGTTCTGCTGGAAGAAACGGCTATTAATACTGGATCTGACAGCAGTTTTCAATAATGCTGCCTCATGCAATTTCAAAGGTATAGTATTGCCACCATTATGTAGATGAAGGCATACTCCTTGTTCGGGTTTGACTTTCTTAACATAATCTGAAGGCGGTGCAACCTCCACAGCTGGAAGATGTTTCAGTGTTTCAGAGAGTTCCCTGATTTCCTTTTCAGTGCAGACGTACTTGATTCCATCGCCAATAATGGCAATTAAACCGGCGTCAGAACGTTCGAAATCGATTTTGTTACCTTTACCAGTGTTTGTGGTTTTCTTGTATGTCTGCTTGTAGCTTCTAGCAGTCTGAGCTAGTTTGTCTAAGGCGGCGGCTATCATATGAGCCTCTCCGTATCCAATTGTGATTTCGTTCAATCCTTCGGTACCCTTCCCGATACCTAACGCGCCATCGATTCTAATCTTAACATACATAATAGCCACCGATATTAACAAGAATCCATAGTACAAAACTATTCCGGCGACACTCAAGTACAAAACTGAGAGCTTAAGTACGATATAGTATACTGATATTTCCGGTGCCTTACATGGGAAGACATCTATCAATACTCATCTTAATTTCCTTGGTTCTTATGCCCTTTATGGGGGTAATTGGAACTCAGTCAACTCCGACTGCCTCCAATGAAGATTTCATCGTATCTGATGTAGTGGACTTTGAACGAGGGCCAACAGTGAATCTTGTGACGAACAATTCTGCTACGATATTTTGGCGAACTGATGCCCTCACAGATGCTACAGTGGATTACGGACTCAATACTAGCATCCTCGAGAGTGAATCAAACGCAACTCTGGATACTGATCATTTCATAAAACTCACAGGCCTTGATGACAATACCAAGTACTTCTATCGTGTGGAATCCTCGGGTGATCAGAGTGAAATCTATCACTTTATCACCGCTCCTCTTGACAACGAGGAATTTCATTTGATTATAGCGGGAGATAATAGACCCGATAGCTCCTCTGCTCCTGTTCAGCCTGAAGTATTCTCGACTCTTATTGATATGATGATTGACGAGGAACCTCACATTGTGGTTCTTACCGGCGACTTTGTGTATCGTTTGGGCGAAAATGATGCTGAAAATCTTGCAGCATGGAAAGCACTAACCGATATTACTGACAGAATTGGACATTACGCTCCAGTAATCGGCATTATTGGGAATCACGATACGGGAGTCAGTAGTGGTGTCTATAGACCTGAATACTATCTTGATGCATTTGTGAACACTAATGAGAAGAAAACCTATTTCTCATTTGATTACGCAGGTGTTCATTTCATCGGTCTTGACTCAGAGGAATATCAACTTGAAGGACATATTACTGGTGATCAATACAATTGGTTCGTTCAGGACCTTGCAGATAGTGCAAACCAAATGAAGTTTGTATTTGCGCATAGGCCGCTTTATTCGACGACTCATATCGGAAGTTCTCTTGATGTGGATTTGGAAGAACGCGACGCATTATCACAACTTCTCATTGACAACAATGTTACTCTATTTGCATCAGGTCATGATCATGCATATTCTTGGGTTGTGGTTAATGGTGTAACCCATCTTATATCAGGAGGCTTGGGTGCACCTCCTTATACAAGCACATTTAGCCAAGCAATATACCACTACACTAACGTGACTGTTAATCCTCATAGAGTATCTTTTTCGGCAGTGCGGGACAGTGGAAGTATAGCTGATGAATTTAGTATTCCCCTAGAAGGACCTATTCATATTTTTCTGAGAGAAGTTGCAAATTATAGTAGCCAACGTGCTGGTACAATTCCAACTATCCTATTCAGTGAAGAACCTGAAACTGTATTCTATAGTTGGGACCTTGGGGCAAATTCCTCAACTCTAACGGGTATTCCAGGTACAAGTAGCATGCACATTCTCAATGTCTATGCTGAAGATGACGAAGGAGCCTGGAGTTCAATGCGCTATGTTTTCAGAACTGCCGGTTTTGAAGAACCTACTGATACAACAACTCCAACAACTACGACGACATCTCCACCCCCCTCAGAGTCGGCATTTGATTTCGTCTTAATAGCTGGCATTATTGGTATTGCAGCCATCGTTCTTGTTGTAGGGGCCGTATTCAAACTCAGAAGAGGTTGACCTGCAAGAAATAGAAAGTGTACATGCAAAGGGTCCTCGGACCCTCTGCATACATAACAACTAGAGTGCGTCGTTTACTTCAAATGCCAATTTGCCAACTTCTTTTGTTGTAAGTGACACAGCAATTTTGTGTTCTCCTTCAGGAAGCTGTTCGCCCTTGATGTGAATCACAATTTCTACTCCTACTTTAATCGGAAATGTTTCACCACTGGCCAGTGCGGTTGCTGCGAGTTCTTCATCCTCCGAGCGAATTGTGGTTACATCTAGTGGATATTCTGTATCATTGATCTTGAAGGGATCCATCGATATTGCGGTTCCTGGCGATAATGAGTTCTTTATTTTGAATTGAAAGCCGTCGTCGACGTTTTCAAGTGAGCCTTTGACATATAATTTCTTGAGCAGGAATGACGGTATCTGCATTTCTTTTCCTCCTTTACATGGAAGTAACAACTGGCAAACTGAGTGATTCGGCATTTATTTGTTCCGAAGCCCCTGTTTCTGCAACTTATCGAGTAAAGGTAATAAGTGGCAATAGTTCACCGTGTATTCAGTTCAACTACTTCAGAGAGGTAAAACTATTGCAGCTACCGGATTTTCCAAATTTCTTTGATATGTTCGGTCTGTTCCAATCATTCTTCATGATTGTTGCATTCATATTCGTGCTATTCTTCATTGTTGTTGTTGTGGTCATAATGAAAGTATGTAGACAGGGTGCCAGTAGTATGAGCGGAGGTTTTGTTATTGAGCCCCCTACATTCGTTATTCCTGATAGGCATCAGGGACAAACAAGGTCTGATGGAACTGAGATGAAGACAGTTCGACTACCTGATCGTTGTCCTTCCTGCAATGCTTCTCTTTCACCTGAGGGAATCGATTGGGTGGGACCCCTAGAAGCACGATGTAATTACTGTGGCGCAACCGTTAAGGCTCGCTTCGAATCCGTGTAGTTTTAATGTATTACCTCGAGAGTATAGGAACTTTTGACCTACTAGTACTGAACCAAACTAGGATGAACGCCTGCATGAACGAAGCATTCGAAATTCGTAGTGATGGCACTTCTGAGGAAGTAGACGCCAAATTAAATAGTCTCAACTCAAACGGAGTGTATTGTATAGTTGATAACTCCAATAAGAGCATCTATCTTTGGAAAGGGCGAAATTCTGATGTTCGTAGGAAATTTGCTGGTGCCCATGTAGCATCACGCTTACGCAACGAACAGGGCAATGGTTTCAGAGTAAGGCCTCTTGACGAAGGTGAGGAACCTGCGGACTTTCTGATATCTGATCAAGAATAACGTTCAATACATAACATTCTATAACACCTCATTCTTTTTCCCAGATAGAGGTCCCTCTAGTGAAAGCACTGATTAAAACTGCTCGTGGTGTTGGTAACATCGAACTTCGCGACATAGAAAAGCCTACTCCTGGAAGGGGAGAAGCTCTGATTGAGGTTGCTGCATCAGGGATATGTGGCACCGATATGCACATTCGCCAAGACCACTCATTCTATACTCCACCAGTTGTATTGGGACATGAATACGCTGGAACAGTTGTTGAGTTGGGTGATGGAGCGTCTAACATCCACATTGGGGATCGAGTTACATCTCCTGCAACCCAGTATTGTGGACAATGCTATCAATGCAAGAATGCACATGTCAATCGGTGCACAGCTGAAAACAAGAAAATCCTGGGTGTTTCTGTTGCAAATGGTGGATTTGCAAAGTATGTCGCGGTTCCTGAGTATGTGCTGCACAGGATTCCAGATGGTCTTTCACTTGAGGAAGCTGCGATGGCAGAACCCACTGCATGTGTAGTACGTTGCGTTGCTGAACGCTCTCCTATTACGCCAGGTGATGTTGTTGTCGTTCAGGGGCCTGGCACAATGGGATTGATTGCAACTCAGGTTGCAAAGGCTATGGGCGCATCCAAAGTCATTGTGACAGGTATCACTTCTGACGAATGGCGATTCGAAATCGCAAAAGCAGTTGGGGCGGACATGACCATTGATGTATTGACTGAGAGAGACCCCGTAGGAGCTGTAGCTAGTCTTACTGATTGTGCAGGAGCTGATGTAGTAATCGAAGCTTCAGGGTCAGCTGCTGCACGAAGGCAAGCGCTTGAATTTGTTAAAGTCACCGGCCATATTACCTTACTCGGTACACAAGGCTCAAACACAGACCTCTACCTTGACCATGTAGTAGAAAAAGAACTCAGCATGACGGGGTCATGGGGAACACTTCCCTCGACCTGGGTTTTGACATTGCGGCTGATGGCCTCCGGGCAAATAGATGTCAAACCTTTGATAACCCATAGAATTGCTCTTGATGACTGGGAAAAGGGATTTGACCTCATGGAAACTCAACAGGCAATTAAAGTCCTTTTTACGGACCTTGAGTAATTGGCGATGGGCCTACTTTCTTGGAGCCCAAGCATCTAGTGCATCCTGAATGAGTGCAAGGTGAGATGCAGCGGGACCGCCTCCCATTACAATTGCAACACCGCAGGCTTCCATGATTTCTTCGCGAGTTGCTCCAAGTTTCAATGCCTGTTTTGTATGGAATACCATGCAAGATTCACATGGTGCGAGAATGGATGCTACGATACAAATAATCTCCTTGAACTTTGCTGAAAGAGCTCCCTCTGTGTGAACCGTCTTTTGTAAATCTGTGAACGCGTTACGTGTATCAGGAATGTCCCTGTTGAGTGCGCCGAAATGTCGCATAAAGCTCTTCAGAATTTTCTCAACATCATGATCCGCCATTGAATGAATTCTCCTAAATCGTATTATCAGAACTCCGAGACCAATGTGCCCAGGTTCCACTCGGTTTGACAGTAGCGGGTCTGATATAAAGAATCTGCTGCGTCAATCTCTGTTTTCGTGAGACTCGCTACGTGAATTTCCTCTTCAGAGATTCTCTCAAGTGTCGCAATAATTGCATTCTTGATCTCGACATCCGAGGGTCTGCTAGTGAGTTCTTGAGCGATAGATGTAACCTTGTCCTTCTTACTCTCAAGACAGCGAATTCTTCTATTGTCTCTGAGATACTCCGGTTGATTCAAGGGAACATCTAAGCATCGTTTAAGCTTCGCAAGGTCCGCGTCTATAAGCAAGGTACCATGAATAAACGACACTCCTTGCTTTATCCATCCCGCAGTTCCTGTGATCTTCTTTCCGTTAATACGAAGACAAGAACGGTTACTATCATAGTTTGCAGGTATTCCCAGTTCTCTGAGTGCTGTTGCAATCGCTCCAACAAAGTTCCAATACAATTCATTCAGCGTTCTGCTGACATACGACATACTCTGGTCCAGACAGATTGTAAAATTGAGATTTCCACTGTCATGGAATACTGTCCCTCCCCCCGTGAATCTCCTTGCAATTGGAATCCTATTTGTCCGACAGAATGCAATGTTGACTTCTTTATGGACACACTGGAATCTTCCTAGAACTACGGCAGGCTCTGATCTCCAGAATCTAAGAGTATTGGTTTTTTGTGTGCTTTCAGCATTCACCCTAGCGATAGCTTCCTCTATTGCTAGGTTTCGAAAGACATCCAACTCGCCTTCCTCAAGCATTCGCCAGACCACAAGTAATCACCAGTAGTACGTCGTATAACTCCTTGATTATTATCACTTAATATTATCTAATAGTAATACAGGGATAATGCTATCGCCATATCGGTGCACAGGTAGTATGTCGTGGGAGAAAAAAGTTGGGATTCTGCCGGCAGTGTTGCAGGGTACTGCCGGCAGTGAGCCTCCAAGGAGAGAGGTCCGTTAAGAGGCTCCGAGCAGATGTCATAGTTCGAGGCGACATTACGGAGGGGACCGCATGTCAAACATCAATTCTGCTGCAAGCATTTAAGGCCCTACAAAATGAAGTGACATATCAGTACTAGCAGTGGGAAAACATGGAGATTACGTGTGAAGATTGTGGAAATTCAAATTGGACAATTGCCCTGCGTGAGATAAGAATATCGAGAATAACATCAGTGGTCACAGTTTTAGAGTGTAAAGACTGTGGTATGATTTATCCACTTCATAGAGTTGGAACCAATACGTCAAAAGAAAAAATGGAGAAGCTGTTGAAAAGCCTAGCAGTCGCTAGCGATAGGAAGGATTCACTCGAATTCATCTCTGATATCTAAATACTCGAAGTCACGTTCAAAACCACATTTGTGGCATTGGTATGAATTCTCCTTGAATGTGCTTCCACATTCAGGACAATGTGTCACTTCAGGATTTGGAGGATTCAGGTTGAATTTCCCTTTCTTCTTCATTATTTCTATTCCTTTTTCCGTAGAAAATTTTTGGACGAAACCACATTCAACGCAAACATATGATTCAGTTTGTACGATACCTGTCAAAGGCCTAACAATAATTCTTCCAGCATCTATATGAGGCCCAGCTATTTTTCTACTCTGACAGTTAGGACAATTCTTTTCCGGAGTCATATTATTCCCTATTGGACAAGTGCCATGAAGCGAGATAACGTTTGCTTCCATTCTAGTATTTCATCATGAAAGGATTTTCCAGAGTTTCCTTCAATGCTTGAAGGAACTGCCCTGCTGGTGCACCATCTAGGATTCTATGATCTACTGCGCAAGATGCCATCATCATGTGCCTGATTGCTATCATGTCATCAATAACAACAGGCTTTTTCTTAATCTGACCAAGTGCAAGTATTGCGGTTTCAGGTGGATTGATGACTGGGATGAACAAGTCCACCTTGAAAGGCCCAAGATTGGAAACAGTAAATGTACTTCCTTGAAGTTCCTCGGGCTTGAAGCTGTTAGATTTGGCTTTCTTTCCGAATCCTTTTGTTTCAAGAGCAATCTCTGTAATTGACTTCTTATTGGCATTCCTAACAACAGGTACGATGAGACCATCATCTGTCGCCATAGCGACACCAATGTGAACATCTTCGAACATATTAATATCATTACCATTAAGCATGGCATTGAATTTGGGGAATCGCTCCAACACATCTGCAACTGCCTTCACGACGATGTCATTGAACGAGATTCTGATTCCTATTGAATTTTCAATTGCCACATTCAGCTCCTTTCGAAGTGCCACAGTTTCTGTCATATCAATCTCCGTAATCATGGTTATATGAGGATTATGTGAACTCTGTGTCATCCTACGAGCAATCGTTCTCCTTAGAGGTGTCATAGTTTCAACGCGTTTCACACTTCGGCTATCTGAGATTGGTATTGTGGTGGCTCCAACTGATGCACCCTGAGCCGCAATCACATCCTTCTCCACAATTCTGCCCTCTGAACC
>CAYMLT010000049.1:0-14735 GCA_964391265.1 uncultured archaeon | reverse complement strand
AGATGCACATCCCATGAAGAGTGCAGTCTTTGCCTTCTTTCCTTGTAAATCAAGAACCGCATCCTCATCAGGATGCCAGTAGGACCATCCTTCAATGCGGTCCATTTGCGACTGCCCTTGAATGTTGTTGGTTTTAACAAGCGTATCCCTGGCAACTGCCAGCTCTTCTGGCCACATTCCTCGCTTGAGAAAATCGTGTCGTAGAAGCTGATAGATTCTAACAAACGGTATATCAACTTGGCAGACTTCTTCACATCCACCGCAAAGAGTGCAACCGAATATCGCATCCCTTAGACCAGGCAAGCCAATTGATGGTTTTATACGTCCCTGTAGCAGATTCCTTGTGAGAACCATCTTTCCCTTTCCGGAATAACTGTCTTTTCTCTTGACTTTATAAGTCGGACATGCTCCGTGGCCAATTTGACAGAAACTGCACTGAGCACATGTAAACGCAATTTCCTGGAGGTTGTGGGTTTCAAGCGTCGGGAATCGCATGGTTTCTTACCTCTGGGGGCGCCTTCAAAATGCCTTGATGAAACATTCGTAGGCGTTACAGTTCGCAATACAATGTACCACAAATACCTTTCCTCTGGATTTGAAAATTACTTGATGAAAGAAAAAAAGGACTACTCGCTAGGTTTTTATGGTACTCTTCTCCTCCTCGCTGTTAACAGGTATCAGCACCGTATGTACGGAGATATCTCTCATGGGACTCAAGAAAAAGCAAATTGGCAAATTGTCTAAAATCTTCGGGGACCGACTCATTACTGAAAAGCACGAGTTGATCATTCAATCAACAGATGTTGGTGCTTTGCCTAAGCAAGTCGGATGGCTTATGAACAACAAGCCAGATGCTCTCGTTCAGCCTTTGACTTCAGAAGAGATTCAGGAGCTATACCGGATTGCTAATGATGAGAAGATTCCTCTTGTCCCGCGAGGAGCCGGCACATCGGGATATGGCGGTGCAATTCCACGAAAAGGGGGAATTATCGTTGATATCCGACAGATGGAAAATATTCTTGAAATCAACAAAGAAGAAGAGTATGTCATTGTTGAGCCAGGCATTTCTTGGGCCAATCTTCAGAATAAATTGAATCGAGATGGTATGGACATTCGTTGCTATCCTTCATCAGGGATTGCAGCCACTATAAGTGGGTGGGTTGCTCAAGGTGGAGATGGAATTGGTTCTCTCAAATATGGTAACATCAATAAAAATGTCCTAGAGATGGAAGTCGTTCTTCCAACAGGCAAAATAATCCATACATCTGATACTGACCTTTTCTGTGATACAGAGGGTATCCTCGGAATCATCACTAAGATTAAGCTGAAGATTAAACCGCTTGTACCGATCAAAGCGATTGTTGCTAGTTATCCAGAGAATTACTTGATGGTCCATGCTATCGAGGCTATTCTTGAAAAAGGACCACTGCCCTTCACTATGAAGTTTGAAGAGAGCAAATACACAGACCTGAAAAAAGGTGCTTGGGATTCAGATGAAAGATTTCCATTCCCTGTCTACCACTGCACATTGATGGTAGCCTATGAAGGAACCGACGACGAAATTGCCGAGGGGTTCGAGGTTGTGAAGGAGGTGACAGTAGACCACAAAGGTGTCATTTACAATGAACACGTTTCAGAACACGAATGGAAGGATCGCTATTACCCCATGAGAATAAAGAAAAGAGGTCCCACACTTGTCGTTGGTCAGGCTTTTGCTCCACTTGAGAATCTTGCAGCAATACTGGATGATTTCCAATTTGAGCAAGCATCAGCACATGCTGGTATTGATGGTTATGTTAATTCCATGAACGCTGTAACGATGATGGGCTATTTCCTAGAAGACGAACGTAGACATTTCTTCATGCTCTCATGGTCACAGAGTTTTGTTATATTCAAGATTGCACAAAGACATGGCGGACATCCACACAGTACAGGAATTTGGTTCGCGAACTATGCCCCAATTTACTTCGGCAAACGGAGATTGGCTAAGATACGAGCCGCAAAGCTCAAATTCGACCCCAAAGAGATTTCCAACCCAGGAAAGATCTTCGCATTCTGGTTACCATTCATCCTTAAGATTGGAAAATACTTCATGTGGATTTTCTATGACCTGTTCAGAAATGGATGGGGCAGAATTGCACCAATACTTCTCAAATGGTTGCAGAATATTCCACCGCTCAAGTACGTGCTGAGGTGGGGTCGTGGTCACAGTCCATGGCCTGTTCAATTTGGTCTAGGATGCTGTATGGTCGATGGTGCTGCAGCAGTTGCGTCTCGCTGGGATATTGAACGATTTGGAATGTTGCCACTCTTCGGTCCAAGGCAGGCTGACGTCCTATGGATCTCTGGTTCGCTCACAAAGAAGATGACACCAAGACTCCGCAGGATATATGAACAGATGCCTGAGCCAAAGTACGTTATATCCTTCGGTCAGTGTGCTGCCTCTGGCGGAATGTTCTGGGACGGCTATTCATTAATGACGCCTCCTGACAAGGTTGTGCCTGTAGATGTTTACTTACCTGGTTGTCCTCCTAAGCCAATTGACTTTGTAAGAGCGCACATTATTCTTCAGAATAAGATCAGAGCCGGAACAACCCACTGGCAGAGGAAATATGAGAACCAAGATTCTATGGGGATGATGCAATGAGCAAGATTCGCGAGGACGCAGATCAGTATTGCCTGCTCTATCTCGGAATACTCCTCCTAAGCGCATACTATTTCCATTTCTTCTTTCAAATGTCAATGGGGTGGTTGGTCCTTGATTTCCTTCAGTTGGTGTGGTTGACACTTCCACCACTTCTTATGGTATTCTTCTTCATCGGTTATTTCAAACCCGATCGTAGCAGAGCGAAGATGACTATGCTCTCAATGGGTGGAGTTATTGGCATGTTCTACGTCTTCTTCTTTTTGATATATTCATGGACATTAACTGACTCAGCTTTCTATTCAAGCTGGGCCATTGGCGCAGCTGTGCTTGTAGCAGGTGGGTTTTCAATGATGGCCTCATATGAGGATAGCCATACTCTTGGAATCATGGATGTTAGCAAGCTTAGCTATGGCCCTCCACTGGAAGTTCCAGAACCTGAACCTGAGGAAGAAACACCTATTGCAGAAGTCACTGAAACTGAAGCACCTAAAGAAGAAACAGAAAGTGAGGAATCTACGGTAGTCCCCGAAGAGACTACCGAATAGTTTCCCTCTTTTTTTATTCGTATAGCCAATTATACGCTGATACAGCAAGTATCAGACCAAATGCCATCCAAGCAAATAGAACTAATCCTACAAGCCAACCATATAATGCCAAATCGAGATATCCATGAATTCCTCCAAGGATTCCTGTAAGCACAGTCAGCCCAATTCTAGATGAACGTGTTCTAGCATAGATAAACATCATCGCCGCAGCTACAAGCAAGATGCCCGATAGTATCAATATCAGTTGGAACATCTGATTGTATGAAGGTACTGTGATTACTAGCCACAGATATGCGCCGATGAGGAACATTCCCGCGAGGAGCGCGAGATAATAGAAGAAACCGCCTTCGTCATTCAAGCAAATCACCTTGTTATATTGTTGGGGGAAATCTAGCCATGGCGAGGTCACCTACAATATTTAACTTCTTTGAGAGCCAAGATTCGAAGCGTTTTTAATACGCAACTATGTACCAGCGCTCCAAGTTACAGGTATGTGTCACGTGAAAGAGATCGAATACCAACCCGTAATTCTGCGGAGGAATTCATTCTTTCTGGAATACGTTCTGTACCTTGGAATATGGATATCGAAAACCAGAAGTCTGAATAGAGCTTTGGCACGGGAACACTTTTACCCCGCGGTGAATGCTGAAACCCTAGCTCTTGTGAAGTTCAGATACATCAGGAAAATGCCAATGAGGATGGTTTAACATCATGAGGTTGTTTGTTGATTTCGTACCGGTAATTGTCTGGGCATTATTTGCCATGATCCTAGTAATTGTGATGTTGCTTGCGTCATGGGTCTTGCGGCCTCATGTCCTTCAGAACTCGGAGAAAACGTCCACATATGAATGTGGAGAGGAACCTATTGGTTCTGCGCGTATATCATATCCTTACAATTACATCATCTTCACCGTATTGTTTGTAGTTATCGATGTAATGGGAGCTTTTCTCTGGATTCTCGCGGCTTCAACATTACGGCTAGAAGCTCTCATAGTGTGGCAGACTCTGGTTTTTGTGCTTATTATCATGGGTGGGATTGGCTTTGTAATGAAGGGCCTACCCAAAATCTCTCTCTCGGGTCAAGAGACCCTTGAACTCTACAGGGAGGCAAAGGCCGCTAGAAAAGAGGTCCACCATTAAATCGGAAGGTGAAAATGATGCAAGATTTACAACCAGTACTTGATCTCTTTGAGCAGTTTGAATTCATCCTCATTGCTGCTTTGGTTCTCTTTCTAGCTTATCTCGCACTAGAGCACAAGGACATTGTATACGCTGTGTTCTTCTTTGGTTTCATGGCGACATTTGTCGCTGGATTTTTCCTCCTTCTCGACGCTCCATTTATTGCAGGTATGCAAATCGCTGTTTATACTGGAGGCATTAGTGCACTCATAATATTTGGAGTCCTACTTCTGCCTCGAGCTCAAGATAGTTCATTGGAAACCTTCGCAACCAGGCGCATTAAAACGATAGGTCTCATTCTGCCGAATATTCGCGCCTTCATGCATGATGTTATCATGGCAATATCTGGAGGTCTTGCGCTTATCTTCCCATGGCCAGAAATAATTCCCGAAGGAGTACCTGAACAATCTCAAAGCCTTCAGGGTTTAGCAGAATGGCTCTGGCAGGACCATGGCGTATACATCCAAATCATTGCTTTGATCATTCTTACAGCGCTTGTTGGTGCTGCTGCGATTTTGAAAATGGAAAAAGCGGAAGCGTTTGGAAGAATCATTGGTGAGTTCGGTATTGAAGCCAAGCCCCAACCGGAACCCGAATCGGAACTAGAGAATACGGGTACCGAGGACCCACCTGAGGAGGCGACCAACTAGATGGTTCCACTAAGCTGGTATTTGGCCGTTGCATTCATGTTGGTAGGCCTAGGCGCCTATGGCATGATTGTCAAGAGAAACCTGATTCGTATTCTCCTTGGTGCGGAGATTATGGGCAATGGAGTGAACCTTGCTCTTGTTGCATTTGCTGTGTATAGTGATGCCTTTTCATTTACTGCTCAAGGATTAGTCATACTTGTAATCTCTGTTGCAGCGGCGCATACTGCACTTGCACTCGTTTTGATGCTGATGTATAACAGAAGGTTTGGAACAGTTGACCTCAGTATTGCACAAATGGAGGAAGTTGAATAGAATGAGTAGCATAGATTTAATCTCGATAACTGCTCTTGTTCGACAAGTGCAATCGAACCTTCCCGATATAGAAGCAAAAATGCTTGAAGAGAATCATGTTGAATTTGTGTGTCCGAAAGGGAAGATACGTGATTTAGTATTATTACTAAACGAATCGATTCAGATGCTTTTTCCTGAATCTGTGATTGGAATTGACTTGGAGGAAGACAAGTACGAAGTTATCTACATGTTTTGGTCGCATTTGAATAATTTCCTGTGTCAAATTCGTGTATTGCTGGATGGACCTGAACCATCAATTGAAACTGTGTCAGATATAATGCCCGGTCTTGAATGGCATGAACGAGAAACCCATGAAATGTTCGGTATCGATTTTGAGGGACATCCTGATCTTAGCTTATTATTACTCCCAGAGGAGCTTGAGGGAAAATATCCCCTTCGAAAAAGCTTCACGACGGACCGTTCACGGTTGGCTGAATCTGGGCTACCGCAGCCCAAACCTACTCCTACTGAAGGAGGTGCGAAAGAATGAGTCCAGACATTATTGATGAATCGACCGAGATTTGGTTTGGTCCACAGCATGTTTCAGCACACGGTTGGGCTGCAAAGCTCACTCTTGTTGGCGACTATATTATGGAATGCGAACCGCACGCAGGCTACTTCCACAGATCCGCTGAGAAGGTTATGGAATTCCGGAATTTCAGACAAGGTTCTCTAATCATGGAACGACTCTGTATGCTTGAGGCTTTCCTTGCGGAATATCCTTACTTGTCAGCTGTTGAGAAGATTGCAGGCCTAGAAGTTCCGGAAAGAGCCAAAATCATGCGAACGATTATGATGGAGGCAAGTCGTATCCACTCATTACAATTCTGGTGGGGTCAATTTTCTGCAGAACTAGGATTCTTTGCCATGCTCATATGGCCTTGGGTTGATCGAGAATGGTTCCTAAATGCATTTGAAGAGCTCACTGGCTCGCGACATGCAGTATCATATGGAACACCTGGTGGCGTGAAATATGATTTCACAGAAAAGTCAATCAGGGCTTTAGAATTGGCAATCGAACGAATGGAGGGCAATATGTCCAAGTTTGAGGATATGCTGATGGGCAGTCCAGTATTCCGAATGAGAACTGAAGGCGTTGCACAATACACTGCTGAGCAAGGTATCAAATGGGGTCTCTCTGGTCCGAATATCAAAGCCTGCGGCGTTCCAATGGACCTTAGAAAGGATGCACCTGATCCTAATCTTGCGTACGATTTGGTTGATTGGGACGTCCCAATTATCGAAAACAAAGAATATCCTGGAGAGAGCGATGCATTTGACAGGATGATACAGAGATTCAAAGAGGTGAAAACCTCTGTTGACATTATTCGACAATTGCTCAAGCAGTTACCTGAGGGCGAAATTGTCGATCCGAAGGCAAGAGCTAAAGCCAATAGGCTCCCTGCAGGTGAAGCCTATGGTCGTGTAGAAGGCACACGTGGAATTAGCACACTCTGGCTAAAAACAACAGATAAGGCTCAGACTCCTTACCGTGCCAAAATCAGAGGACCTTGCTTTAGCTCGTATTATTCACTGAAACATCTTGTCCCAGGGGTGAGGTTTGCGGACTTTATTGTGGTGTTTGGAAGCCTTGATCCATATCCAGGATGGTGGGATCGCTAATGGGAGTTGGAATGATGATGCAATTTGATATCTTTGAGTGGCTTGCCGGTATTCCCAGTTGGCTTTGGGGTATAATTGCATGGATCTGGGGATTCCTTCATGAAGTAGTGCTGTGGATTGAGGGCCTGGTAGATTTCATTTGGGCTCTCGTAATGGCGAACTTCTGGTGGCTTTTCAAGGCAGTTCTGTTTCCAGGTCTCATCTTCGTAGTAATGACACTCATCTTCTTTGTGTGGTTTACCCGAAAAGGATGGGGACGAATTCAGATGCGCCGTGGACCCTTCCATTTGGGCAAGTATGGGGGTCTCCAATTATTCGCAGATGCCATAAAGTTGATTTCAAAAGAAACTATCATTCCCGATAATGCCCGAAGATGGATGTACAGATTCTTGCCATCCCTTCTACTTGTTATGGTACTGCTGCCATTTGCTTTCATTCCATGGGATGAAACTTGGGTCATTGCTGATCTCTCGGTGAGTCTGGTGCTAATCTTTGCATTTCTTACTGCAGTTCCCGTAATTGCTCTTTTATCAGGATGGATTAGCGGTTCGAAATATTCCCTGATCGGTGGTTTTAGAGCTGCGAACAATCAGTTCGCCGCAGAGATTCCAATGATTATTACATCAGTAGGTCCCGCTATGCTAGCTGGGTCTCTTAGCGTTATGGTAATTGCACAGTCGCAGACCGCAATCTGGTACGTTTTGCTTCTGCCCGTCTGTCTTGCAACATTTCTAGCTGCTGCTATTGCCTCAGTGGGAACTTTTCCATTTGATGCACCTGTTGCGGATTCTGAGATTATCTTCGGTTGGAGGACTGAGTTCTCTGGTATCTACTTTACCTTGACGTACTTTGCAGAGTTTGCAGAACAGATGCTCTATTCTGCCTTGATAGTGACATTCTTCCTAGGAGGATTCAATGGTGTTCCGTTTCTTCCGGGAGTTGTCAACTTCATCATCAAGTTCCTCATTGTTTTATTCCTCTTTGTATTTGTAAGTTCGTCATTCCACAGACTAAGACAGGATCAGATAGTCTACTTCTGTTGGAAGTATCTCATGCCACTTGCAATATTGAATGTCATCGTGGCGATGCTTGCCATCGTCTATGTGCCCGGATTGGCACTTCTTGTCATGGGAGGTTAAAGATATGGGATTCTTTGGCAACCTAGGTGAAATCTTCAAGATTCTAAAACACGTCTTTAGAATGATTTTCAAAAGACCGGTCACAAGTCTCTATCCCTTCGAGGACAGATACTACCCAGATAGAACGCGTGGACGACATATACATGTCCGGCATGCCTGTACTGCATGTGCTCAATGTGTCCGTGCATGCCCAGTAGTTGCAATCCACATTGACAAGGATGACAAGATGTACGAGAAAGATTGTGCGCTTACCTTTGATTACTCACGTTGTATTTTCTGTGGTCTTTGTGTACAAGCATGCAGATTCGATGCACTACATCACACTCCTGTTGTTGATTTATCAGAAGGTGATCGTGAAGATCTCACATATGGACCGGACAAGATTACTACGCTGGACAGGGAGCCGCTAAAGTGGCGTGGAAGGAGGTTCAGGTAAATGCAGGCAAGCACACCGTTTCCTTTCATGGCACTATCAATCTTCGTGCTTTTTGTTGGCGGACTTCTCATCTATGTATTGAGGAACAGAATTGGTGATGCTGCTGGCAAAATTGCTGTGATTTGCTCTGGCATTGCAGTAGCGCTAATGGTTCCACCTTTCTGGTATGTGATGATTACTCCTAGTGGTTATGCCTATGAAGGAATGAAATGGTCAATTCTTCTCGGAGAGTTCGGACTATATCTAGATGGTATTGCATTTCCAATCACCTTTGCTATTGTCATTCTAGGATTCCTCGCCACGGTCTACGCAGTTGGGTATACGGAACACGAACACAGCAAACCATCCTTCTTCGCAAATCTGTTATTCTTTCTGATGGGTATGCAGTGGGTTACTCTAGCGACGAATCTCATCGAGTTCTTCATTGCATGGGAACTCATGCTAGTTCCATCATACTTCCTAATCCTCTTCTGGGGTCTTCCTGAAACGCGCAAGCGCACTGCTTTGAAGTTCTGGCTGTACACGCAGTCCGGTGCAGTATGTATTCTTATTGGGTTTGGGTTGCTCTACTTCTTAAGCGGCGCATCTTCATTTGAACTTTTGACAATTCAGTCACTAGTTCCAATTATCATTGGAGAAAGTGATCTTCTGAAACTGATATTCATACTTCTCGCGGCAGGATTCCTAGTCAAGATGGCAGTATTTCCGATTCATTGGTGGCTGCCCCCGGTTCATGCAGAGGCTCCAACACCAATATCCGTTCTACTATCAGGAGCTATGATCGAAACCGGTGCATACGCACTGATTCGCTTTGGTGGAATGACACTGGGGCCCGCCATACAGAGTCTCAATGTTTTTGTTTCTGCAATCGGTGTTATCACGATGTTCTACGGAGGCTTTATGGCTCTCGCACAGAAGGATATCAAACGCCTTCTTGCATACTCGTCTGTTTCACAGATGGGGTATGTTCTGTTCGCTCTTGGTACTTTCACTGCCTATGGTGTTTCAGGTGGAATGTTCCATCTTATCAACCACGCATTCTCCAAAGGTCTCTTGTTTATGGTTGCAGGAGTGGTCATGCATCAAACAGGTATCCGGAATGTGGACAAACTTGGAGGTCTCTCAAACAAAATGCCGATCACAGCCTTCATGGCTGCAATAGGCATGATGAGCATTGCAGGAAGTCCACCACTCTCTGGATTTGCAAGTGAGTGGATGATGTTTCTGGGCGGATTCGATTCATTCTATCAAACAGATGTCACTGCTTGGTTGGTACTCTCTATACTTGCCGTGTCCAGTACGATTCTGAGCGCTGGGTACATGCTTCGGTTCTTTTGGAAGGTCTTCTTAGGACCGAATCCAGATGAACTAGAGGGAACGACAGAAGGACCTAGATGGATGACAATTCCAATGATCGCACTTGGATTTCTCATCGTCCTCTTCGGAATCTTCCCCGGACTTGCATTGGATATCATAGTGCCTGCGGTCAACGCAATACCAAACATAATTGGTGCAGTGCCAACTCCATGAGGTGATTAAGAGATGTTATTCAATTTACCCTATTATCTTATCCTCGTAATCCCACTTGCTGGTTCATTGGTTGTTCCTATTGTTGGTAGGTTTTCGGAGCGCCTAAGAGACTGGACCCCTGCCATATTCATGGGTATTGCGATGGTCTTCTGCTGGTCTCTCATCCCTGAAATTGGACATCCAACAACTAGAACGAGTTGGGTTTGGATATCTTCTCTTGGATTGAATTTTGATGTTCTCATCGACCCATTGTCTGTAATAATGGCAATCCTCTCGAGTACACTCTGTTTTCTGATATACGTCTACTCAACAGAATATATGGCTCATGAGGGAGATCGTGACAGGTTCTTCTTCCTAATGCTTGCCTTCGGCGGCGGAATGCTCACACTGGTTCTCAGCAATAGCCTGTTGATTGCATTCGTTGGCTGGGAAATAATGGGCTTCTGTTCCTATGGTCTGATTGGTTTCTGGAATGACAAGAAGAACAAACCTGAGACTGACTCAACTGATATTGAAACACACAATCCCCTCCTAGAGTTCGAAACTGAGGGACAATTCAATACTCACTCTGGAACAAAGGCTTTCATCGTCACACGAGTTGGCGATGCATTCATGCTCGGTGGAATGCTCCTTCTCTTCGCATTCACGGGAACATTTGCCTTCACCGGTGCTGAGTCTATGGCAGCAAATGCTCAGGACTGGTGGGGTGTTATGATGGGCATAGGCTTCACAATCCCCTTACTGAACTGGTACATTCCGATTCTTCTGGTCGCGTTCTTCCTATTATTCATGGGCGCAATTGGCAAATCCGGACAGGTACCACTACAGGTTTGGCTTCCCGAAGCAATGAGCGGTCCCACTTCAGTATCGGCACTTATTCACGCTGCGACAATGGTAAAGGCTGGTATCTACATCACCGCAAGATTCCTCATTACAATGGTTGCCGCTTCAGAGGTTGCTGGCGGAGAGGCTTCCGAGCCTGCAATCTTCGTGCTCCAAATGCCTGGTCCTGATGTTATCACATTCTTCTTCATTGTAGTTACCGTTATTGGTGCAGTAACTGCATTGATGACAGCAACCATGGGAATGGTCTCTAATGAACTGAAACAGATACTTGCATTCTCCACGCTGAGTCAACTTGGTTACATGATGCTTGGTATTGGTGCAGCTGGTCTTGTCGGATTCTATGTCAGTTATGGAAACACACTAGGTATGTCACTACCTGGTGAGTATGATGTTGTTCTTTTGGCGAGCATTCAACATGTAATATCTCACGGTGCTTTCAAGGCTCTTCTCTTCTTGGCAGCAGGTGGAGTCATCCATGCTGTGCATTCCAAGTATATCTCAAAAATGGGCGGGCTCAAGAAACATATGAAGAAGACTTGGGCGGTAATGTGGATAGGTGTCTTTGCACTTGCGGGCATTCCTCCCTTCTCAGGCTTCTGGTCAAAAGACTCGATTATTGAAAATGCGTATGAGCTCATGGTCATCGAAGGTGAAATCATTGCCCACGGTGGAACACTGATTCCTATTGGGTCGCTTGTGTTTATATTCTCAGTATTGGCGGCTGCGTGTACAATCTTCTACAGCTTCAGATTGATGGGTCTAACGTTCTATGGACCTTCAAAGGCGATTCATGATAATAGCGACTCCGGTCACAATGATGAGCATGAATCGACCGCAGATAATGATCAGGAGGTTTCAGAGGAGCATCATGATGACCATGGTTCCGATGACCATCACGGTGCGCCACATGACCCCGGACCAGCTATGATGGTGCCTCTATACATCCTTGCTGCATTCACAATCATTGCGTTTGCAGTATTCCCATTCGTTCAAAACATAGTTCTTGAAACAAGTACGGATTACATGCAAATCTTATCTCATATGGTGACTGTCAAATTTAGTGAAGCCGGAATCATTCCGTTCTTCTTGACATTGAGTGCATTAGCTATTGGCGGAATTGCTGGGTGGTGGATGTACATCAAGAATGCAGACACACCGAACACCTTCGTCCCTGAGAGCGGCTTCAGGAGGAAGATATTCACCTTCCTCAGGCATCGATGGTACATCAATGAGTTCTACTACTGGATATTGAATAAATTCCTGAACTTTGCTGAATGGTGGCGTGTCAGAATTGACAACAATATCATTGATGGCATTGATTTCAAGTCTGCCAGTACCGCCTTGAACCTCTCCAGACGGATTCGCTGGTTTGATGATAATGTCATAGATGGTTTTGCAGAGGGTATCTCAACGCAAAGCGTGGCTGCATCCACAAGTGGACAAGCTATGCAAACAGGACGAGTCAATGACTACATATCAGTGATCATCTTTGGCCTTGGCATAATGGCCATTATCGTTCTATTGACACTAGGAGTGATCTAAGATGCAGTTCGCTTTCGCTCAAGCAATTATTTCAGCGATTCCATTCGGAATCCTACCATTCATGTTGCTGCTGCCTTTGGTTGGAGCATTCCTTGCATTAATCATTGGTGCCAAACCTGCCAGGTACCTCACTCTCATTATTGGAGCTGTAGAGCTTGCACTTGCATTACTTCTCGCCATGGCTATAGATTCAACCCTTAACCTTACAGATCCTTCAGGAGGCATCTACGGCTGGCAATTTGTGATTGCAACCTTGGGAACCAGTCCGGATTCGCCAGTTCTTCAAATCCTTCTAGGAATAGATGGCCTTTCGGTAGTAATGATAGTTCTATCAAACTTGGTCGTCATGATTGCCGCAATAAGTTCCAATCACATCAAGAAGAATATTGGAATGTACTATGGTCTTTTCTTGTTCATGCAATCAGGACTCCTAGGAGTCTTCATGGCAATTGACCTGTTTGCTTTCTTTGTATTCTGGGAAATGGTTCTCATACCCATGTTCTTCATTGTCGGAAAATATGGTGAAGAGGGATGTGAACATGCCGCAATGAAGTTCGTGATTTATACACACCTCGGTTCCGCGGTGATGGCAATTTCGTTCTTCGTCCTCTTCTTCCTAGCTCCAACTCCGACCTTCAATATGGTTGAGCTGCGTGCAATGGGCTTACCTGTAGATGTTCAGATTGGTTTCGCCCTTGCCGTGTTCATGGGGGCAGGAGTGAAACTTCCCGTATTTCCGTTACACAATTGGCTGCCATGGGCACACGTTAAGGCCCCTACTCCTGGTTCAGTTATCTTGGCTGGAATACTTTTGAAAATGGGTGGATATGCATTCATCAGACTCGGTCTATGGATGGTACCAGATGGCTTCATTCGCTTAAGCATACCCTTTGCTCTGCTAGCCATTTTCACCTGCATCTATGCTGCATTCACGGCAATGGCTCAAACGGATATGAAATCAATGGTTGCCTATACTTCCATCAACCACATGTCATGGGTGCTTCTGGGAGTAGCCGTTGGAGCTGCAGGTATAGATAGTTCCTTATCTGCAATTCGATTAGCGGCTTCGTTGGTTCTGAATGGTGCAATATTCATGATGTTTTCCCATGGGATAATCATCTCAGTGATGTTCCTTATGGCTGGACAGCTAAAGTATGCTTCTGGTACTCGTGAGATTCCAGAGATCAAGGGTCTCATGGTAAAAGCACCGAAGATGTCAGCAATTCTCATCTTAGCATCGCTTGCAGCATTTGGCTTGCCTGGTTTTAGTGGGTTCATAGCTGAAGCTCTGATACTATTCGGTTCAGTATCAGTTCCGGGTTACATCTGGACTGGTATTATCGGATTTGGTATTTTCCTCACTGTAGGTTATCTGCTTTGGACTCTGAACAGGGTCGTCTTTAGTGATCCTGACCCGGAGAAGGAAATTCATGAGGCCCCATGGAGTGACCTAATCGCTCCTATACTCATGATGATACCCGTACTACTCTTGGGTATCTGGCCCGATTTGGTCTTAGATTTGGTGATACCTGTTGTTGAATACATTATCATTGGAGGTTAATCATAATGTTACAGTTAGATTCCATAATGACCGCCTTTATGGCATTGATGGCTCCGTTTAGAGACCTGTTACTGCTATTCCCTGAGTCGTGGTACGGTTCCATACCTGTACTGACATTGATTGCCTTCTCAATCATTGCACTGGTGGTTGGCCTTCGTTTCAATCCACTACCGATTAGCTTGATTGGCGTAATCCTCACAACAATTGAAGTCATCATCTTGGATCCTGTAATGTTTGGATCTTCATTTGGAGGACTTTTCATTCGTGATGCGTTTGCCGACTTTTTCATTTACATCATTTTGATTGTAGCCTTCTTGGTTCTGCTTTCAGCAACTCAATTCGGCGGTGATAAGGGTTCATACAATTTCCTACTAATGATTTCCTTTGCCGGTGCAATCTGGGTCGTTATGGCAACAGATCTGATTGCTTTGTTTCTTGCCTGGGAACTCATGAGTACTCCGACCTACATACTTGTTGCACTTGGTCCAAGTAGACTTGCAATTGATGGAGCTACAAAGTACTTCGTCATGGGTCTCATATCATCAACGTTCATGATTTTTGGGATTGCTCTCGTTTATGGAGTTACAGGAGCCACCGCATTATCCGCAGTTGCTAGTGGCGTTGAAGCTGTTTGGGCAAGTCCAATAGCACTAGCGACCCAAGCATATACGTTGTTACTTGCTATG
>CAYMLT010000048.1:0-14807 GCA_964391265.1 uncultured archaeon | reverse complement strand
AAACTCCCTGACCACCCTCCAGAGAAAGGAGTTGTGAAGACAATACTAGTCCAAGTTCTTACGTCACTAGAACCTGCATTGCCAATATTCTGCAATACATCAGCCATAACTGCGTAGAAAGAACCGACGATATTACTTAGAAGGAAAACACCTATGATGAGATAAATCGCAACTAGGCGCAAAACAACTTCTTTGGTAACGTACTGGGACCTTTCTTCTTCTGGAACTTGGTTGATGTCCTCATTTGAGAGAGATTTGAAACCGAGTGGCTTACGGGCGGCGTGAAGCCATCTTCTTAGTTTGCTAGGCGAGTTCTCATCTGAAAATTTTACGATCACGATTGTTAGACCATAAAACAGAATCGGGATGAGGAAAAACAACACCATTGCTATTATTTGCGGTATAATCATCGTCATTTCGACCATTGTAACGTTCTGTGACGTTTGATGATTTCCAAACGTTAAACAGTATTTAAACTTCGTATCGACGTAAGTTCGGAAAATGGCCACTAGGAAGACTGGATTTCTGATTTGTGTATGAACAGAATAAGGTCCTATTCGTACTTGCATGTTTGGTTGAATTTACCAGCTAACAGCAATCGCATGCACTGGACATACATCAACACACTTCATACACCGTGTGCACTGGGAAGTGTAGACAGGTGTCACCTGCCAATAAGATGGGTCCCAAGAATCATCACCATCTACAATTACATGATGTAGATGAAAGACCGGTCGGTCACACTGTTTCAGACACTTAGTGCAATCTCGCGGATCCATATCACCATCAGGTCCACACTTTGAGTAGTCAATCTTGATCTTTGTCTTTCCCTTTCTAACGGCAATCATTGCAGCTCCTCCTAGTATCTACCAGCAACTTGTTTGATATCATTCCGTGGGACAAGAGCAAGTGCATTATGTTGACAGGCATTTCTGCAGTTCCCACACCCATAGCACTTGTCTAAATCCACGTTGATCATATTCTTAGTTGGACTAAAGCTCAAAGCTCCAAATTGACATGCATTCACACAATTTCTAAGTCCCTCACAAAGGTCAGGATTGAATTGGATCACATACTCTGCTTTGTAGAGAAGACCTATGTCATAATCATGCCGCATTCGTATTCCCATGCAATCAGGGTTCTCACAAGAGCATATAGCTGTTATATAGGGAACAGGATGAAACCATACAGTGGAAACCAGACCTTCTTCTGAAAAGCTCTCCAAGTAACGAGTTGCGACTTCACGATCCATTGGTCGCTTTACATTCTCAGGAATGTATCGAGGTATCTTATCTGCAACCTCACTCATGACACCGAATATAATACAACGTGCATCCTTCTCGCCCCGGCACATATACCTACATACGCAATAGTTCAAAGTGAGTGGTTCAGCAGCAAGATTCTCTATAATGTATGAGGCATCCTCAATTGGTAAAACTTGGCCAAAGTGGCCATCGACCCCGATTTGCTTTCGTTTTGGTCCCTCGTTATGCAAGACACCATTTATGATTCTCTTTACTACTCTTCCAATAATGGGAGTTTGAAGTTTGTATCCGGAACCAGCGAACTTCATTCCATAGACGGGTGTAACGCCGGATCTATCAAAGACTTTGAGTATCTCATTTAGATGCTCAACGGCATTGGTTTCCTCAGCAAGTTCCTTGTGATAGTTGCGGGCATTGAAGTACCATTTTCCACCGTCACCATGTTTTAGACACCACTCACACAAGATTCACACCAAATGAAGTCTACTCATTAGCCTCTATAAGAATCATTTCTCCAATAGCAGACGAAATTAGAAGAAGAGAGAAGCGGGTTTTGGCAGTTCGTGGTCGCTGACGAGGATTTTGACATTCAAGAGTGTCAATATTTCATTCAAGAAATCTCAGTAACTTTTTATCCCTTCTTTTTGCACTGAGATATGATGGAAATCCATACAATGGAGTACTGAAAAATGGGAGAAGACAACGACGAATTCTATGAACCAATCTTGAAAATGCTTGGTGAGGAATGGGCAAAGGAGAAAGCCATTTTCAATCAATATGCCCCTCAAGTGATTAATCCAAGTGATAGTGAAGAGTATAAACAAGCGAAAGAGAAGTTTGATGCCGCGGACAGGAGAATTAAAGCTATAGAAAAAGAAATAGCCACTATTAAAGCCGCGATGGAACCTGACTATAGGTCGATCCTAGATAGACTAGGGATTGTGTGGGACAAGCTCACAGGCGATGATGACGAACCAGATGACAGTGTCGCACCAGGAGTTAGGGGTTAGATTTTCATGTTGGATTTCAATAAGCAGAAGATAAAGGAATTAGAACAAGAACTTTCCAAACAAGCCGGAATCTTCCAGAAGTATGCGCCCAAAGTAATTAATCCCAGTAACAGCCCTGCGTACAAAGCTGCTAAGAAGAAGTTTGATGCTGCGGACAAGAGGATAAAGGAAATCGAGAAAGAACTTGATTCATTAAAACATCCAACAGATGGAATTCAATCTCAACCCTCACAGACCAAAGTAAAACTGTAATCGGGAATAGGAGAAATTCCATCAATGCCTTGTAGAAAAAATAGATAGAAAGGCAGATTTTGAATTCTGCCCTTATGTTATCTATCGCATCGTAAGAGCCATTACAGCCTTCTGAGCATGCATCCTGTTCTCAGCCTGATCAAATGCGATTGACTGAGGACCATCAATGACAGAGTTTGTTACTTCAAAACCTCGATCACAAGGCAAGCAGTGCATGTATTTCGCCTTTGGACCTGCAATCTTCATCTTCTCATCATCACAGATCCAATGCTTGTTCTTGTCAAAGATTTCCTGAGATTTCTCAAGCTCTGGTTTGCTATTGAATGGTGGAATGAATTCCTTGCACGTCCAAGCTTTTGGATATACAACATGGGCACCTTCAAATGCTTCATCCATATCATTCACAATTTCAAAGCTTGACTCGTTCTCTTCTGCAAGTACTTTGCAATGATCTAGAATCTTGTCATCAAGTTCCATACCCTTTGGATGTGCAAGAACGGTCTCGCACCCCATCTTTGTTGCAGCAATGATTGCACTTTGAGGAACAGCAAGTGGTTTGTGTACAGATGGGGAGTATGCCCAGCTCATGACAAACTTTACACCCTTGAATCCTCCAAATTTCTCCTTCACAGTCATGATATCTGCCAGACCCTGGCAGGGATGGTAGATGTCATCTTCCATGTTAATTACAGGAATGTTCGACCAATGAGCAAAGTTATTGATCACTTCGTTTGCGCGCCCGTAAATCCATCCGACGGGGTCTCCGTAACATCTAATTGCAATACCATCACCCATTCTTGCTAAAACGCGAGCTACATCTGAAACGCGTTCAGTGGAATAGGCTTTCTCGTCTCCTTCTAGAGCGGGAGCGTAAATCTTACTCGGGTCTAGGAAGTGAGCATGGCCACCCATCTGAGTCATACCTGCCTCAAACGAGTTACGAGTACGCAAAGATTGGTTATAGAAGATCATGAATAGTGTTCGTGCATCGAGGAGTTTGTGTGGCTCTCTCAAAGCGTATTTCTTTTTGAGATCAATGGCCACATCAAGCATGGTCTCAATCTCTTCCTTAGTATAATCTAGGAGGGTGATAAAGTCCCTACCTCTGAAAGTCTCAGTTTTTACCATATTGACTCACAACCTCAATAGCGAGAAAGTATCTTACAGAAAAACCTTCCCAAACGTCTGCAAGAAGCTTTATGAGATGCCGCGCATATTTTCTGTGAGTTGTATAGAAGGTGGAAGCCCATGAAAAAACATGTTCTCAAACTGATTCTGTCACTTATTGGTCCAATCGCGATGATCATTCTGCTTTCAATGCCGATAGGACCATTAGCTGGCGGACTTGGCATACTGCAACCGATAGGAGGAATCTATGACGTAGGAGTTGGCATCCAAGATTCCGCAGATAGAGTAGTTAGTATTCCAGGTCTTGAAGACGAAGTTAAGATTCTAGTAGATGAGTGGGGGATTCCACATATCTATGGGGAGAGTGTTTTCGATGCTTTCGTGGGACTGGGATATATGCATGCGAAGGATAGGTTATTCCAAATAGTCATGCAAACCTATCTTGCTGCAGGACGAATCAGTGAGGTTGTCGGAGGCTATGCTGCAAGCTCCGATAAGATGCATCGGGCATTAGGTCTCCGAAAATCTGCTGCTGAAACGTACCAGTGGTACTTGGATAATGCCGATACAAACGAAGATGTTGCATTCACACTTGAAGCAGTCAATGGACATGTAGCGGGAATCAATGCATACATCGATTCTATGACAAGTGCAACAACACCGATAGAATTCAAGATACTTGGGTTCACACCTGATCGTTGGGAACCCATCAACACGTTCATCTGGGCCAAGTATATGGCATGGGGTCTTTCGGGAGGATTTACAGATTTACAACGTCTTGAGATGAGATTGAAACTAGATAATGATACGATGTACAATGAACTATTGCCAGACCAATGGCCTTACACCATTCCAATTGTTCAAGAGCAATTCAATCTGAGCATAAGCGAATATTCCGATGCGCCAGGGGGCTATCCAGCAGCTATAGCTGTAGATAACCCGGTCGAAGATGAGGAATTTGAAGACCTCGTTCCAGTTCCTGAAATAGATGGATTCCTTGATGCTGTATCCAATGTAATCAATTTGCTTGGAGAGAGAGATTTTATTGGAAGCAATAGTTGGGCAGTCACGGGTTCAAAAACTGAGAATGGCCAGGCAATACTAGCAAATGACCCACATCTTACACTTCAGGCTCCCTCGTTGTGGTATGAAGCACAAATTGTGGTTCCAGGTGAACTTAACGTTCAAGGAGGAACTCTACCAGGGACACCTGGAGTTTTGATTGGACATACTGAACACATGGCTTGGGGAATGACAAACTGTGGATCAGACTTTGTCGACCTCTTTGTGGAACAGATCAATCCAGCTAATCACAGTCAGTACAGATATGGTGATGAATGGTTGGACTTTGAGGTCGTAGACGAATCAATTCTTACGAAAGAAGGAGATATAATTCCGTTCAACGTAAATTGGACTGTGCATGGACCTTGTGTTGATTCAGTCATTAGTGGAACCCTTGGACTTACGAATCTCGCTATGTATTGGACCGGAAATGGAATCACTCATGAGGTGCTAGCATTAGGAATGCTGAATAGAGCAAACAACCTCGAGGATTACTATGATGCTATGTATTGGTGGGACTCGCCGCCACACAATTTCATCTATGCCGATGATGAGGGAAACATTGCTGTAACAGTTGCAGGTAGGTTCCCAATGAGAGAGGGTTACTCAGGAAAGTACCCGGTAAGTGGTGCAAATGATTCGGTGGGAGTTTTTGCCAACATTCCATATGCATACAATCCTAGGTCAGTTAATCCATCAACAGATTATATTCAGACAGCAAATCAAGCATCAATAGATCCGAATGACTATGCATTTACAGTTCCCGGACCACAAGCTATGGGATACCGTGCCCGGAGGATAGATTCACTTCTGAATGTTGCTACAAATTTAGATTCTACGGACATGATGCGCTTCCAAGCAGATGTATTTGATATCGCTGCTCAACAAATCATTCCATTTGCCCTTGGAGCATGGGAAGCTGAAGGCGAAACAAATGCATCTGTTCAGAACATGGTGGATATCCTGAGTGAATGGAACTATCAGGCAGAAGCTGATGAGATAGGACCAACTGTTTGGATTTACCTACTTGATGCAATTAAGTACGAAACCTTTGATGAGATTCGATCTGCTGATATTAGTCTAGGAAGGGTATACACACCAGTTCTTGAGAATTTGTTGAGGGAAGAAAAGCCATACTACTTTGATGATCATACAACAAACTCAGTGATTGAAACAATGAACGAAACTCTCACAAGTGCGCTCTACAGAGCCTATGATGAACTCGTGGATGATTATGGTACTAATATAACTGATTGGACATATGGGAATCACCACATCATTTACATTGATCATCTTGCGGGTTTGACATTCATAGGAGGAGGTCCGCATAGAGGCGACGGGTATACGGTGAATGTAGCTGGAGGATGGAAAGTCGATTTTGGACCATCTAGGAGAATGGTTGCAGACTTTGATGAACCAACCACAATCTATGCTGTTTACCCAGGAGGACAATCTCAAGTAATGTTCTCCCCACATTGGGATGACCTGTTCCAGCTTTGGTACACCTACAATGAGGCCACCGAAACCTATGGCTATACAGTGGAGCATTTCTATGCAACTGCAGCTGCCTTCATTGCAGCTGACACTAGTGGCGTGTTCATAGAACGGACTATCACATTGATTCCAAGGGAGGAGTGAAAATCGATGGCACGAATTGATGATATATTTCCGGATATTGGAGTTGTACCTACAACAATCGTGGTTGCAGTGATTGCGATTGCCCTCCAGATTAGTGGAGCCTGGATAACAATGCTGATTGTAGGAGTAATCGGCGCGTTATTTACCAGAGATTCTGTAAGAGCATTTCTTGCAGGCTTCTTTGGTGTGGCGGCAGGATGGGGAATCCTCTATGTTTATCTAATAATGACGGCACAAGCAGCAGCTATCGCAGAATTCTTCATTGGTCTCTTGGGACTCACAGGAATGGGTTGGTTAGTATTTGTTATCGGAGCACTCCTAGGTGGACTTCTAGGGGGTTTTGGAGGTTTATTGGGCAGATCTATAATCGACCTCATTGATGCAATAAAATTCCCAGAAGAACCAAAGAGAGAAGAAAGCGCAACCAATGATACCGGAGAATAGACTACTGGATAGATTCAAAGCTGTGCAGATATGAATCGGATCTTTGCCCACGTACCATAGGGCAGAGCTTTTATTGGCTGAGCGCGGCGTGGAATCATTCACTCAGGATTGGATGATACAATGCACAGAGAGATAACCAAAGGCGTCTTCTATGTTGGCGTCGATGACCATCATACGGAACTCTTTGAGAATTTATGGAAAATCCCATTCGGCGTCAGTTACAACAGCTATCTCATTGTAGACGAGAAAATAGCAGTTGTTGAAACTGTTAAGGGGCCATGGGCAGAAGAATGGCTGAATAATATCAGGGAAATAGTAGACCCCTCAAGAATAGACTACATCATTTCGAATCACATGGAACCAGACCATACAGGATTATTGCCAGACATTGCAGCTATTGCGCCAAATGCAACTATCATCTATACTCCAGTGGCTTCCAAGATGAGATACTCATTCTATGATGTCCCCAATCCGGAAAAGACAGTGGCAGACCTAGAGGAGTTGTCTTTGGGTTCAAAGACTCTGAAGTTTGTTCACGCCAAATTCCTGCATTGGCCAGAAACAATGATGACCTATATCATAGAGGACGAGATACTATTCTCCTGTGATGCCTTTGGGGCATTTGGAGCTCTAAATGGATGTATCTTCGATGATGAGGCGAATATGGAACTAGTGGAGAAGGAGAGCTGGAGGTATGTTTCGTCTATCATTACTAGCTACTTCAAATTCGTGCAATTAGGTATTGAGAAGGTCAAGGATCTTGGAATCGGAATCAAGGTTGTTGCTCCGAGCCATGGACCAATTTACAGAAAAGATCCAATGTGGGTTATCCAAAAATACGCAGAGTGGAGTAGTCCTGAATTAGAAAAGTATTGTACAATCGTGTATGGCACAATGTACGGATTCACGCATAGAGCCGCAATGACTCTCAAGAAGGAACTAACCGAACTAGGAATTGAGGTTAGACTGCATAATGTTTCATACAGTGACATGAGCAAGATAATAGCTGATTCAGTTCGTGCAGGAGTCTTAGTGATTGGCACACCCACATATGACGCCTATCCCTACCCGAAGGTTTGGGGGTTCGTTAACGAGGTTGAAGGAAAGAGGTTTCCAAAGAGACCCATCGCCTTATTTGGCACCTATGGCTGGGGAGGTGGAGGTGTCAAGAAACTCAAAGAGCAACTAGAAAACAACAGGTATGAGATCATGGAACCAGTTGTTAGAGTTCATGGGAAAGCTCGAGAAGTGGAAATAGGACAGCTCAAGGAATTGGCAAAAGCAATTTCAGTGGTTCTCACATAGCCGAATGAAACGGAGATAATGGAAATGGATGAACAGGCGGACCCCTACAGCACGGAAGACGAACTAGAGTTAGATGCATATTCATGGACAAGAAGAGATGAGATTAAAGAAACACTGCATACACTTATCGCTCATCATCCACCATCATTGTATTCGCATTGCATGAGAGTTTCAATCTTTGGCAGGTCAATCTATTTCTGCAGTCGGTGCACAGGAATCTACGGAGGGATGGGCATCGGCGTTATTGCCATATTCTTGCTCGGAATTAACCTATCACCACCGTGGTTGTGGTTCATGATTGCGTTGATTCTTGGATTCTCAACCGTTACAGATTGGATGACTCAAAGAACATCTCCAAGAAAAACGCGGAACTCAATTAGATTTGTGACAGGTGCTATGTCAGGATTAGGTCTTGCTATCGTGTTCCTTCTTGCGGACCTTCTGTATATGCTAATAACTCTTGGAATAATGGTAGCCTCCGTTGGTATTGTAGGAATACTTGAAAATCGTTTGAGTAGGGCAAGTCAGCTGGAATCATCCGAAACAATCCTTGAGGAAGCCGATGATATCTCTGAAGAGCCAATCTAGACAATTCCAATACTAAGCAAAGGATTTTAACTCCGAGCAATCCAAGCCAGAAATGGTGACCAGATTGATTCATTTCGCAAAGCCCATTATTGATGATGAAGAACATGAGGCAGTCAATGCAGTTCTCGATTCGGGAATGCTCGCTGAAGGAAAGGTCTCCCGTGAGTTGGAGAAGGAATTCGCTGCATTCATCGGGACCAAATATGCGACAGTTACCTCAAATGGAACAACAGCGCTAAGTACAGCCATTGATGCCATGGGAATAAACCCAGGCGACGAAGTGATTACATCACCATTCACATTCATCGCATCGGCAAATTCCATCGCCATGGTCGGAGCTGTCCCCATCTTTGTGGACATCGACTCAGACACCTACAATATTGACCCGAGTTTAATTGAGGCGGCTATAACTGAGAAAACTAAGGCAATAATGCCAGTACATATCTTTGGTCTTCCGAGTGATATGAAACAAATAATGGAAATTGCTGAAAAACACGATTTGATGGTAATTGAGGATGCGTGTCAAGCTCATGGTGCAGAAATCGATGGAAAGATTGCTGGTTCTTTCGGTGATGTTGCCGCTTTCTCATTCTATGCAACAAAGAACATGATGACCGGAGAAGGCGGAATGATAACTACCGATAATGAAGAAATCATGGACAGAGCGTTAATGATAAAGAATCATGGCCGGGGAAAGGGAGGAGGCTATAGCCACTTTCAGATTGGATACAACAACAGAATGATGGATATTGTATCGGCATTAGGTAGAGTTCAGTTGAAGAGATTGCCAAAAGTCACCGCAATTCGGAGAGAATTCGGAGCACGCTACAACAAGATATTCGCAGAATATAACGAAATCACTCCACAGAAGGAGCCAAAGGGCTTCAAGTCGGCATACCATGTATATGGGCCAAGAGTAGTTTCAGGAGATATGACGCGGGATGATATAATCAATAAGCTCCGCGAGAAGGACATTGGTGCTAGAACAGTTTACGCATTACCTTGTCACAGGCAAGATACCTATCTCAATATTCAGAATTGGCGATGGGCGAAATATGTATCGTATCCAGATTATTCAGCATTGAACCTGCCCAACTCTGAATTGGTCGGAAATACACATTTTGATATACCTATTCATCCAAGCATAACCAAAGAAGAAATGAATCATATTGAAGATTCAATTAGGACCATTCTTTCTTAGATATCTCTAATGAAATGGGGAAGAATTGATCGTAGATCCTTTGAACGTACTGTGAGTGAGGCTGCCTTACTCACCCGTTCGGAATCAGGGTTAAACGCAATACTAAATTGTGATACCTTGAAAATGTCGATATCATTCTCTCCATCACCAATACTCGCAAGATTGGAAGGATTCATTGAATGTTCTGCAAGGTATCTTTCGATCGTTTCTGCTTTTTGAGGCCCGCCCATGATATATCTTACAGATCCATCATGTACTCCACCTGACTCACCAAGTATGTTAGAATAAACGAAATCAAGGTTGAGACGTTTTTTTAAAGGATCCAAGAAAAACTGGCTTACTCCACTGGATATGCATCCAACGAGATAATCCCACTCCTTTAGAAGCGAAACAGTTTCTATGGCTCCTTCCATGAGAGGCAATGTTTGGATAACATAATCGAATTCTCCATTAACAGGAATGCCCGCCCAGATTTTCGCTCCCTCAGTGATGGCTTCCTCCATTGAGAGCTGCTTCTCAGCATTTCGCTTCAGGACTTCTAAGAATTGGTTTTCGAGTCCTACTGCTTTCGCAACTGGGTAAGATGCACTCTTGCCATCAAAAAGCACGCCATCGAGGTCAAATGAAATAACCTTGATTCCTTCATTCATGAGTTCTACATCCGCAGGAATGATTACCAAGAATAAGTCTATTGAAGCTTGCTGAGAACCAGCTAATAATGATGAAAGGGAAAACATCATATCACTCATTACAACAGGAAACTTACGATGACTTCATTCTCGAACATCAAGAAAACCTCTCCCGAAGATGATATGGCTAGTAAAGGATTCCGATTGGGAAGAATTCCCAGAAATGTGTTGAACAAACTGCTAGTAGTTTGTGGGAAAGTTGGTGCGGACAATATGGCGATGTACAAAGCCAAAGCCAAGGAAATTGGAGCGGACTTTGTGGTAGAGGAGAGGAGATCGTGGGTGTTTATTCATCGAAGCATCAAAGAACACTATGATTCCAATCAGCATAAGGGAATCCTCCTTATCGGAACAAACAAAGAGCTTCCTGGAACACAAATCAGCTACCAAGGAAGCTATGCATATACTGATTGGTACCTGCAAGATATAGACGGAGATTTAATTCCGGATGTTCCGGTTGGTCGAATTTTCGGACCATCATCAACAGTCCTCTATCACATGGATCCGAATATCATTGATAGTAATTTAGCAGTGGTTTTTGATAGTCAGCCAGGCCGTTCAAACCGTCATGTTGATGGATTGAAGCAACTTGGTTTCGAGGTACAGATACTGAGAAGGTATAAAGCTAAATATGCAAACCTTCTTGGTAAGAGTGAATTCATCTTACAATTCTCAGATGGGGTATTCACTTCAAGAATCCATGGAACCCCTGACAAGTGGGCATCACATAATTCTGATATTCTTACGAGCAGTCAGGCGAGGAGCATCAAGTTCCAAGGATACCCTCTTGTCTTTTCAGAAGCCTGCAGTACGGCACAAGAAGGCTCATTATTGAGGGCATTCCTTGATCAGGGTGCTGCATATATCGGGTCCACATTAGACACTCTCAATAACATTGAACCTTTTGATAGTTGGAAACACTGCCCATATGCAGATGGATGGAAATTTGGATTTCTGGACCTCCTTGATAGTTTCGATCTGATTGGTGAAGTTAAGCTTGCAGTCGACCGAGAAATTAAGGAGAATCTTGATGGAGATATTGCGAAGGAGATTGAATCCATTCGAACAGGAGATTCTTCGGGAATAAACAATGAACGAACGGTCTCAAGTATTGAGTGGGTATTATTCGGGAATCCTCTTAGGAGGTCCACTGTTGGGCCCAAAGCAGATTATGAGCCAGGAGAATTGATTGTCGACACATAGATTATGATTGGGACAAGGCATGCCGGCCTATGTATGCCCCAATGAGGCCGCCAGCTAAACCTAGTATGCTTAGAAGCAGTGCAGAGAAACCTATCTGAACATATAACCATGGCAAGTTGGCCATAATTTCATCAAGTGTAGCTTGTCCAGAGGATATCATTTGGTCAATAAGTGCTGGCAGGCTGTATAGTAACATAGACAGAAAAGTCAGAAAGGAGCCGATGAAGGCTGCGATGCTGCCTTCTCTGTATTTCCTAAGAAGAAACCCAACCACAATGCCTGTTACTAGTGGAGTGAAAATATAAAGAAGAAAATACAGTCCTACATTGAGCAATGCACCTGCAATGGTCGATGCAATGAATCTATTCCGGTTCACCCTTGAATTCGAGATTTGTAGCTCGGTCATGTAAGACACCACGGTAACAGAATCCAGTATCAATTTAACACTGACTATCGCATGCAAAGTGAGGTCCGATGAACCTATGGAGTTTCGATTACAAGTTCCAAAACATTACAATCTCTTGGAATCGGTGCATTCCTGGATATATCCGGAGATACAACCTGTTCCAGAAATTACATTCGAAGGCGGATTTCGCAGAGTATTCACAATTCAAGGCAATCTAATAGGTCTCACTTTGTTGCAGGAGAGTGCCGGAAACCCAATTCAAGTACTCTATAAAGGTGAGGAAGCTAAAAAGAGTGATGTGCTTTCGAAAGTTGTTCGAACTCTCAATCTCGACTTCAACATAGAGCCTGTTCTCGAATCCATGAATGAAAAGCCCTCCCTGAAACAAATCGCTGCCAGAATCAAGGGAGTTCGCCCATACCTTGCGGACACGCCTTTTGAAGCTTTGATTAAATCGATTCTTCAGCAACAGATATCATACCAAGCAGCTAATGTTATCACAAAACGAATGGTTCTGAAACTGAGCAAGAGAAGTGAAGAAGACGATTCGATGTATTCATTCCCTAGTGCTGCGGATATTCTCTCAGCTGGTGTCAAAGGAATGAAGGAATTTGGAGTGGGCTACAAAACAGACTATGTTCTCAACCTTTGTAATCTTGTTGTAAATAATGAGCTGGATATTGATGGCATGGTAGGAATGCCATATGACGAGGCATATGCCATCCTCAAACCAATTAAAGGAATAGGAGAATGGACAGTCCAAGCTATGGCAATTGCAGGTTTAGCTGACTATACGGTATTCCCGTTTGGTGACTTGGCGGTACAAAAGATACTTGGGAAGATTGTTTCAGATGGCGTTCGTCTTACAAAGAAAGAAGTGATACGTTTCGCAGAATCCAAAGATGAGGTAGGTACTCAGATTCTATATTTTCTAATGTGTGCTGATGCATTAGGATTCATTGATGATAGACCTCAGCGGGAAATCCATAAAAGGTCAGGAGTTACAGAAAAGCGGACCACATAGGTGAATACGATTGTCAACGATAGGGAAGAAGAACACCAAGTCTTGGCGAATTCGATCGATGCTTCTCAAGGAGATTCATCTGATTCGCAAAGACATGTTTGCTTTACTATTGTTGTTTGCACTTCCTCTGATGATAATGGGAACCATGTATATTGCCATCAACCAAGGATCTATTGCACAAATAAATCAAGACACTGGAAAGAATGCAGATGCACTCGTGATAGGTCTGGTTGATGCTGATCCTACAGATACTTTTCCTGGTGAAGACCTATCAACCAACTTTACATGGTATCTCACTGAAAGCCCCAAGTTCATAGTGGTCATGTACGAATTTGAAGAGGACGCAAGAACAGCGCTTTACCAAGATGTGGTAAAAGCATATGCAGTTATTCCGTATGGATTTGAAGGAAATATAACAGGAGATATTCCTGCATTTGTCGACCTTCATGTCAGCAGTTCCGATTTGAACACGCAGATGAGCATATTTGGTTCATTCTCTAGCGTAGTCAAAGACTTCCGTTTCGATCATGGCTGGATAAAAGGAGAGATTGCAATCGACCAGATTGGCGAATTCGAACCGGAAGGGTCGAGTTCAACAGCATCAATTTTCGGGGTGTTTATGCTTGTCTTTTCGGTCTTTATTGCAGTGTCTGCAACTGCTGCACAGGCGATTGTTGGAGATGTCCCCTTAAACAGAATGCTTTTGACGCCTTCGACCAAAATGGAGGCGATTCTTGCTAAAACTCTGGCATACTTTCTAATAGGTCTGTTTCAAGCAGCCGTTTTGCTTTTCCTCTGGATGTGGATGTTTGCCATTGTACCTAATACATCACCTTTGGTCATCTTATTCATCCTTGGGTTAATGTCAATTTCTGGATCAGCTTTAGGCGTCTTGATATCAACAGTTGTCACAACCCGTTTGCAGGCGAATCAGTCATTCTTGTTCCTATTATTTGGTTCATTGATCGTTGGGACAGGTTTTGTCGATGTTGGAATTGTCGATGAAGTATATCCCCTGAATCTTGGTCGTGTCATGATTGTCGATACTGCATTCAAAGGAATTCTCATTACAGAATTCCTAAATGAGATACTCATTATTGCATTAATGACTATAGCTTTTGTCCTATTGGCATGGGGAATTTACGTGAAAAGGACGACTCTTGCGTAAAGCAAATACTACGCTTTAACAACAGCAATAAGCATTTAATCCAATGTTCTGCAACCTTTTGGAGGTAATCACCATGGGTGTAGTAAAAGTAATAGAATTGATTGGCGAAAGCCCTAACAGTTGGGAAGAAGCGACAAAGAATGCTCTCGATGTTGCAGCAAAGAGTGTTCGAGGTATTGTGGGAATCGATATTGATCACTTCACTGCAAAAGTGATAGATAACAAGGTCACAGCCTTTCGAGCAAATGTTCGCATAGCATTCAAGTATGAAGCGTAGAACACATCTATATGTGGAGATGGTGGCAGCTGCCACCCTCCATGCTTTCTTTTGTCTTAGAATCCAAAGAATGCGAAGACAACAACTGCAGCGTTGTTAAAACCGTGAGCAACTTCTGGTGACCAGCGTCGTGCCAGCTCTTTCAGG
>CAYMLT010000047.1:14689-15250 GCA_964391265.1 uncultured archaeon | reverse complement strand
AATTCCTGTGTTGGCAATTGTCAGATTGTATACGGAATAGAGGTCTACTGCTTCCAGCCCAGCTTCAGTATCAAATGCCTCTCTCATTACGGGCATTCTTCTAATTCTTGAATCGAGCCAAAGTGCTTGTCCTTCAGCAGAAAGAACGAAATCAAGGAATGCTTCAGCCCATTCTCGTTTTTGAGTGTTTATTGGGATAGCAATGGGATCACCATTGACGATAGACTGGCCTGTGGGTAGTATGTATTCGCAGTCTGGGTTCCTGTACTGAGTAAGATAGCCATAGAAGTCAATGGACATTGAAACGCCGACATCACCATTCTCAGCAGCTGCTTGTGTTTCGACCGATCCTCCATATATTTGGGAATTTCCAGCCATTCTTGCCATTGTAATCCATCCTTCATCCCAGCCCATTCCCTGAGTGATAATCTCGTAAATTCGAGTATTGGAGGTCGTATCTGGAGCATTGCCCATCGCAATGGTGGGTGTTGCTTTAAGGAATTGGCCATATGTAGGACTAGCTAGATCGGTCCATGTAGATGGAACAGGTAATCCTTTATC
>CAYMLT010000047.1:0-14679 GCA_964391265.1 uncultured archaeon | reverse complement strand
CAGTAAAACCAAACGTGGAAATTGCAGCTGCAATCCAGACAAGCTCATTATCAGCATTCAATCGCTTCATACTAGTTCCAGCAAGTGTATCTGGAATGCGTGCTTCAACCTCAAGCATTTTTGTTGTATTCAATGATTCGAGACGGTCACTTCTCATCAATTGGTCAAAGAGTGTTGGGCCACCGCCCCAACAGACATCGACATTTCCTGCATCAATAAAGTCATCCCAGAATTCAGCCGATGCAGTTCTCCACTGGATATCGGTGATACCATGTTCGATTGCATAATCTGTAGCTAGAAATGCTGGTTCATACACGGAATGAATTGATGTGTCATGTCTTGTTAGAATTGTCAGAACATTACTAGGTGTCGTTGTTGTTGTATTAGTCGTGGTTGTGGTTGTAGTGGTAGTTGTTCCACCACCTGATAGTAGCATGAAACCACCAATTCCACCAGCTACAACGATGATAACGACAACTGCTGCCATCATGATCGTTTTAGTATTTCGTGTAGACTCAAATTCGCTCATCTTTATTCTCTCTCAATGATTGTATCGAAGTTTTCGTGCTTCTTCAACAACAAAGAATTGGGCATGTTGCGATAATTAAGGTTTGCCAATTTTAGAGGACAAGCATTTGCATAGAATTTCATTGCGTTTTTTATCGTTAAGTTGGTCGAAAAGGTTTTTATCGACCTAATATCACGCTTCTCTGTTCTCTTATGTTTGAGAATGTCTTGGAGGAAATACAATAGATGAAGTCAAGATATTTCGCAAGAAGAGCTTTAACATTAGTTGTTATTGGCTCTATTCTTGCATCGGCGCTCTTCCTTCCTCTGCCAGTAGCGGCCCAAGCAGGCCCATCAAACTCCTATGAAAAAGGAGTTATTGTTTTCGACTATTCACATGGTCAACATAGCACCAGCGTAGATTTTATTGACCAACAGTTGGAAGCAAACCTTACAGCGATGGGCTACACGGTCGTATGGGCACTTGGAGGACTTAATGATTCAATCCTACAAAATGCAGAGGGTCTGGTCTTAGGTGGTATATATGGTACCGGATTTGCAGATGCTGAAGTAACAGCTGTTGCAGACTGGTTTAACGCAGGAAACAAATTCCTGTGGGTCGGAGGAGACTCTGACTACGGCGGTGCCACTTACATCAATGACAATGCTAGTCTCGTTCTTGAGGCAGTAGGATCACATGTATACATGGAACCAACTGCAGTCGAGGACCCATTCAGCAACGCAGCTTCTCCCTACAGAGTTGTAGCTAATACCACAAGCACTAATCCATATGTTGCAGGGATCGTTGCAGGAGTCGATGCAGTTCTAATGCATGGTCCTACCTGTCTGTATGGTAGTAATGGCACAGCTCCAGCTCCAGATGTACAAATCACAGATCTAGAGGTGGATACCATTGATAATGTATATCCTCTACTCTATTACGGTCCATCTGCAACAATCGTTGATGGCGATATTGTTGATCCAGTTGCACACAACAATGGCGACGAAGGCAGCTTTGTTGCAACCACCTTTGAAGATAATGCGGGCACAGATGGAAGTGGCGTGATTGTTGTTTCAGGTGCATCACCTTATGGCGACTACCGACCAATGTACGCTGATTCATACTACGGTGTGACATTGAACGGATACAATCTTGTCAAGAATGCAATTGATCTTGGAATGATGAGGGCACATGGTTTTGACAGAGAAGGTGCGATTGTTATTGACTACTCACATGGGCAGTTCAGTAGCAGTGTCGAAAGTTTAGATATGCGACTGGGCACAGCTCTTGAGTTCATGGGCTATCAGGTTGTTTGGGCTATGGGTGGAATCAACGACACAGTTCTTGCTGATGCAGTAGGACTAGTCGTCGGAGCAATCTATGGTGCTGAAAACGGATTTACAGATGCCGAAGTGACAGCAGTCGGAAGCTGGTTCAATGCGGGACATAAGTTCCTGTGGGTCGGAGGAGACTCTGACTACGGCGGTGCCACTTACATCAATGACAACGCAACCCTCCTTCTCGAGGCTACTGGTTCACATGTATACTTGGAACCAACTGCAATTGAGGATCCGACCTATTCATGTGGCTCACCATACAGAACATACACTCACTTCGTTGGTACTGATCCATTAGTAGTTAACGTCACTGAGAATGTTCAGGACATCTTGTTACATGGTCCAACCGCACTTTATGGAAGTAACAGCTCCACTCCAGGAGCCGATGTTAATCCTGTCAAGCTCCAAGACGGAGCGATTGAAAACGTCTATACACTACTTCGCTGGGGATCTACAGCTGTTGTTGTCGATGGAGACATAGTCGATCCTATTACCATTGATAATGGCGATAATGGCCCGTTCGTTGCATGCTCACTTGAGATTAACGCAGGCGAAGCAGGTAGCGGCGCAATCATCGTATCCGGTGCATCTCCATACGGTGACTACAGACCAATGTATGCTGATACATACTATGGAGTACCGTTGGATGGATTCAACTTTGTGCCACAGGCAATTGACTTTTCAATCCAGTACGCAATATTCGAGCCAGCAGCTGCTGGAATGGATCTAACACTAATTCTTGCAATTGGTGCCATTGGAGCAGTTGTTGTGATTGTAATCATAGTTGCCGTAATGAAGAAGAAATAGATCAATTAGAAGAGGTAGTTGGGCAAAAGCCTACTACTTCTATCTCTCTTTTTTATTGTCCTTTTAAACAGACAATTTAATACACACCCTGTGTAAAGTAGGAACTATGAAGAAATCGAAATTGGTGCTGACGATTCTTCTTTTTTCGCTGATTCCATTTGCAGTAACCCTTCCAATGGCACAACCTGCTGAAGCATGGGGATTGCAGACGCACATGTTTATTGTAAGCGAAGCAGTAGCAAATATCAGCGATGAAGGGTGGATGACAGCATTTGAATATTATCTACCGGAAATAATGGCAGGTTCCACTACTCCAGATCAAGCATGGCAAGATTGGGATAATCATCTCTATTATCCTGAAACAGGCGAACATAATGCTCCAAGCGCTGCGGCACTTTGGTTTGATTATGCCAAGGCTAACTTCACCGCAGGAGATTGGGAAAAGGGATTCTTTGCTGCGGGAGTTATGAGTCATTATTTCGCAGACCCATGTATTCCACTTCATACCGGACCGGGGCATCCAGGACACGCAGGATACGAGGCTGATATCAATTCCAATCTGGGAATCATTGAGCTCACACCGGCTTCAGAAACGCTGATCACTAATGTCACACAAGAAGTCGTCAGCGCGGCAACACGGTCTCATGTATACTATGATTTGATTGTTGCGGCATATCCAGATAATGAAACCCAATCTTTGGACCAGATACCCATCATGGACGCAACAGAGGAATGCCTATCTCGCGCGGTCAATGGAACTCTTAGTTTGTTTTACACTCTGACAAATGGTATTACAGCACCAGAGATCGTAATAACATACGATTTTGTTGCAATGTTCGATTATGCCCATAGCAATGATTACTCTGATCAAGATGCGCTGAATTCAATAAACCAGACTCTGGTCAGAAACCACTTTCAGATGAAGAATCAAATCTCAGCAATTACTGCAGCATCCCTAAATGATGTGGATTTGCTTGTAGTAACATGTGGGCTAAACGTATATTCTTCCGATGAGCTGACTGCTATTTCAAATTGGGCAGCAACAGGCAACAAGTCTCTAATAATCACAGGGCGAGGAGACTTTAGCGAGTCAGAGGATATTGCAAGACCCAATTCAATCCTCAATGCAATTGGTTCGGATATTAGAATAAATGATGACAATGTGTACATGGAGGGAACGTATCAACCATGGTATAACGACCTTTACGAAATTCCTAACCCCTTGGATACACTTGGACTTACCACATCAGTATCTAGTTTAACACTCTTTTCTCCAACTAGCTTGTATTTCATAGATGAAGGGCCTGTTCTACCGATAATCTTTGCCGATCCATCAGGATATCAGACAGATCAGAGCGACCCAGCGCCAACTATAATCTATGATGACACCCAAGATGGTGTAAATGGAGAGCAGATACCACTAATGGCAATAGAGGAAATCGGTGATCTTAGGCTCTTGGTATCTGGAACTACATTCTTCAGCGACTTCGATTATGGGAAGACAGCTATCTTTAGCAACGTAATATTGTTGGAAAACTTCTTGGATTGGGCTACTGGAAACAGAAGCGAAGACAATATTGCAGATGCTGATGAGATGGGGCCATACATTGGTAGCTTGTCAAATGCCCCTGATCCACTCACCGAAGGAAGTGAAGCAACGGTAAGTGTAACAGTTACGGATACGAGTGGAGTTGATTCTGTGTGGATGTCATATGATAGTGGCTCTGAAACTGTAGATGTTGAGATGACTTCAGATGGAAATGTCTACAGTGCATCAATCCCTGATATTACTACTGGGTCATTAGAGGTCTTCATTTACGCAAACGACACAATCGGGAATACTGCCATTCGTGGTGCGTTCACCATAACATGGGGAGCTGCGATCACTGATGGTTCTACAACAGACACTGCAACGCCGCCACCTCCAGATACCATGTTATTCATGGCGGTAGGAATTGGAGTTGTTATAGTTCTCATGCTTGTGGTTCTCATCATTAAACGAAGATAGATGACGATTAGGGGCACCAAGCCCCTTCCTCTTTTCTTAGGCATTCATTTGTATTTCGAAATATGCGCATAGTCACTCATTTTTTGTTTTTAATACATTTCGCCAATATTCATATAGATATTGTATTAATTAATAGGCGGCGCAAACAGCTCTGGGGTGCAGACTTTGTCTGGGGTGCAACTACCAAGTGATATGGAGAGAAGAATAGAGAGTGATATCGTCCAGGCATTTGGTTCATCTTTAATCGAATTTGAGGCGGTACTTCTCCAGAAATTTCTCATGTTTTCAGCCGCACATTCTCTCATCAATGATAAGATATTCAGAAAGTATCTGAACCAAATGCATGCTAAGGGGTATGTTAGTCCAGTTGATTTTCAAGGAAGACGATGCTGGAAACGAATGATTGTTGAAGAAGACCTCGAATCAATTGATCTCTCACCAGAAGAGGTTAGACGTGTATTGAGAGAAGGGCAACCATTAATTCCCCAATATACAGATCGCACCACCCCTATAGGTGCTCTCGTCAGTGATTCAAGCAAAGTAGCAGATGAGATTCGTCAGATTATTAGGAGTAGTCACTATGCAGGAAACCCACTTACACCTGAAACACTACTTGAGATTCAGAGGCATGCAAAGTACATGCATAAGGCACTGTTTGATTCACCTGGAGAATTCTTGAGATATGTGAAAAAAAATATGCCAAGCATCCTAGAATCTATGGAACGCATGCTTCGGTCAAAAGGCGAGAATGTTCTACTTATCAGTCTTAGATTAGTAGAAGCGAGTTAGCAAATTAGTAATTTCGCCTTGTTAGGAATTCCGATAACCCTATGAGAAATTCTTTGTACTTTGGAGTAAATGCAGGTTTGGCTCTTTCCAATGCTGATTGGCCATCCAACAATAACTGTTCCATGAGTTTCTTGGTTGCATCAAGTGCGCCAGTTTCAGAAAATATCTCACGAACCTTCTCCACTTCCTCAGATGCCATGTCTGAATTCCCTAGTAAGGAATCAAGTATATCTTTCTGTTCATCGGTCGCAAGCTGGTAGGCTTTGAGAACCAGCATTGTCTTCTTCCCTTCACGAATATCACCATCAGTGGATTTGCCAGTAACTGATTCATCGCCAAATGAACCAAGTATATCGTCTTGTATTTGAAAAGCTTGACCAACTTTGACACCAAACTTACTGAGGGAAGAAAGTTGTGATTCAGTGGCCCTTGCAATTATAGCGCCCATTGAAAGCGATTTGTCAAAAAGAACAGCAGTTTTGAGAGCTATCATTTCCAAATAGATTTCAGGTGTAGTATCTGGCTGATTAATCATTGTCATTTCAAGCATAACACCATCAGCAAGGTCCTGGTAGGCATCCTGATACAGTTTAAGGCATTCTACGGCAACTTCTGCAGGCAGATTAGAATCGCTAATGAACATTGAACCCATATTCAGCAAAGCATCGCCGCCGAGAATCGCCATCGTCATGCCATAGTCTTGGGCTTTTTCTTTATCTTTGCGTTTTTCTTTGTACATATCTCGATACGTTGCATGGAATGTTTTGCCACCCCGACGGGTTTCATCATGATCAATTAAGTCATCATGCAAGAGTGATCCGTTGTGAAGAGCTTCAATGGAGCATCCGGCACGATAAAGATGTTCTGTTTTTATTTCCGGATTTACTGCTTTGTGTCCAACAGCAACCAGAACAGGGCGGAGTCGTTTCCCTCCACGCATGAGGTATTCTTTCAAATTCCTATAGAATTGGACATGCCATTCTCCGAGTCTACTTACCTGCTCGATCTTCCAGTCAAGATAACCACTCAAAGCAGCGTTGACCTTTTTGACCTCGTCGTTCCAAATTTCCATGAAACTGGACATATTCTCCACTTGTTGATTCAAGGACTTCGTATGCCTTTTTAGCGTTTCTGAATCTGTCGAAATACGCCTCTCGAATAAACGATGTTCTTCAACAATCTTACACAAACACAATTCCTTTGACAACAGTTACAGCAGTACCACTCACTTTCACTTGTTGTATGTCATTCTGAGTTCCTTGAACTTCAACATATACCTTCCCTGGCCTATCCACAGAATAGCCTTGCTCAATGACAATACTTGTCACAGGATTAATCGAGGAAATCCATCCATAATGGACCATGTACGATCCTTGACAGCCAGCAGCGGCGCCGGTAACTGGGTCTTCTTTGACGCCCAATTCTGGAGCAAAGTGCCTGGCATGTGCATCAGATGTGACTTCCAGAGCATCCTTTGTGAAAACCTGAATGGCGACATAATCCGCATCCTTTGCTAATTCACGCAATTTAGACCAATCAGGTTTGACTCTCTTAAGAGTCTCTAAACTGATTACAGGCACCATCAATGTAGGCAGGCCAGTATTAACTGTCTGAATAGGATAGAGGGACATGATATCTACAAGTCCTAATCCAAGTGCTTCAGCATATTCTACTGAATCATATGTTGCCAAGAATTGTGGTTTCTTATGTGTGATTTGAACTTCATGCAGACCAGTAGTTTCATTGCGTACAACCTCAACTTGAAGTATTCCAGCGTTGGTTTCTAAACTGAACATATTGATATCCTGTGATATCTCTGCGAGGCCTTCTTCTACAAGTGAATGAAATGCTGCAATAGTGGCATGACCTGAGAAGTTTACTTCACCTGAAGGGGACATGTATCTGAAACGATAATCTGCAGAATATGAACCGGAAACGAAAACTGTTTCACGGACATTTAATTCTCGAGCTATTTTGTGGATGTCTTCGTCGCTCAGATTGTCAGCACCCAAAACAACACCCGCAGGGTTCCCACCATAAGGGACCTCAGTGAATGCATCAACGTGCATGAATTTCAATTCTTGCCTTCGCATGTTTCTATCACCTGATGAAATCAAATGAAATCACTTTTGCTAATTAAGGATTGTCTACGACAGTAAGACCGAAGTACGGATTTACTGACCCACAACCTCGGTTCCAGTAAAGGCCATTGTAGGCATTACACAGTTTGAGTGAACTTCGGCATCAGATCCAATTAGAATCTCTTTTTTAAGAGACTCGTAAAGATTACCTACAAGCAATGCATACTTTATATGACCTTTCAGTTCTCCATTCTCAATCAACCTTGCATTCCTTATCTCGTTTGAGAAGGCACCTGATAAGGGATCGACTAAAGGCCACGCAAAATGCTCTAAGTATACTCCACGCTTGACTTCAGAGATGATTTCGTCCACGGACCGACTTCCAGGAGTTACTTCAAGAGTTGTAGGTTTACAGGAAGTAACTCCTGAAAATGCACCATGAGCATCGCGCGCCTGTCTTCTAAGACCATTTCCGGTCGATTTCAGTCCTAGCTGTGCAGCATTGTAACTATCAAAGAGATACGACTTTAAAACACCGTTCTCGATTAGTGGGGTTTTCTGTGTTGGAACACCTTCATCATCCACAACTGCACTCATCAGCCCTCTCTTTGAACGGCCATCATCCACTACTGAAAGATTCTCATGGGCGATATTATCACCCACCTTGTCGGTCCATGGACTTGAACGATTATTGACATTCTCCGCAGATGCGGCGAATCCGATTAGCGAGCCCAACATTTCGCTTCCTTCACTAGGTGAAAGAAGTGCCACGACATCAGACCATTTCTCTTTGAATGGAGTTGCTGTGATCACATTCAACGCTTGTGTGCGCAGTTTTTCACCTTTTGCAGTGAAGTCCACATCAAAGAGTGATCTCGACCAGACTCGTTGAACGCTTTCCCCAACTTTCCCATTATCTTCAGCCTTTGCTGTAAAGTATCCAAAGACAATAGTGGATTTCGAACCTACATTAACGCCAAGTGAGTTCACAACTATGAATTGAAGAGAGCTGGCTCTGAGTACACCGTTTGGCACCGATATATTCTCAGTCTTTGCGGCGTTTACAAGTTCCATGCATTTATCAGCCAAGACCGAACTATCGGAATTCGCAGTTTCCTTATCAAAGAAGGAGTCGGGATTCCCTGAAGCTTTTTCTGCTTCGGGAAGTGAAACGAATCTGGGATCTTCATTGCTTATGGTAGCAATGGACATAGCTCGTTTTACAACTGTTTCAACCTTTTCTGTTAAGAGTGTTGAACTCGTAAATCCAATTTTTTGTCCGAGAAGGAATTTCAAACCAACGCCAAATTCAGTTTTTATATCGCCAATCTTTGGTATATTATCATCAAGGTATATACTCGAAGTATTAGCACTTATAACAAAAGCTTCAGCCTGAGAAGCCCCATTCTTTTCAGATTGAGAGACCAGTTCGGTGGCAACATCGTTGATGTTCATTCTACCCGCCTCCAACAACAATATTCATTCTCATATGAGGTCCTCCAGATGTGACTGGAACAAAATCCTCCTCGCCCTTTCCACAGTTACCACCAGAGAATTCAAGTTCATCTCCAACTGCGTCAACTGTTTTTAGTATCTCAAGAACCTTTCCAGTGATTGCCATGCTGCGAACAAGGTCGGTAAGCTCGCCATTTTTAATCAGATATCCTTTCAGGCTTGTGCATTGCACTCCTCCTCCCACGACATCTTCCATTCCAGAATGGGATTTAATGATATAGATTCCATCCTTTGTATCTTCAATAATCTCATCCTTTTTCCATGAACCTTTATCGAAGAATGTGTTTGTCATCCGGGCAAATATCCGTCTATTATAATCCTGAGCTCTGCCGTTTCCGGTTGGTGCGACACCCATCACAGCGGCAGTTTCGATAGTATGCATATATCCCTTGAAGATTCCATTCTCAATTATAGTGGTTCTTGAGGACGGAGTGCCCTCAGAATCGAATGGATAGCTACCTCGGAGTCCTTCGATACTCCCATCATCGATCATTGATACATGCTCTGTCCCAACCTCTGATCCGACAAGACCTGTTAGAAAGGATCGCTTCTTTACAACCTCATCAGCTTCGCTTGCGTGGCCGCATACTTCATGGGCAATAAGCCCCGCAATATCACCGTCAACGACGGCAGTAATATCTCCTGAGGGAGCTTTTCCTGCAGAGAGAAGATCTACAGCTCCCCTTGCGGCAGTAGATGCGAATTCGTTGGGGTCAATAGATCTAATAAGTTCATAACCTGTCAGTCCACCTTTGACATTATAATCAAATTGTACGCGGGATTCATCTTTAGCTACAGGATTTACGAAAGTAGCAATTCTGATTTCATCCCACTCAAGTCGAGTCCCCTCAGAATTAGCTAGCTTGTAGATAATCTTGCCATCGGTGTAAACTGAGTTTGTATTGACAACTTTCTCATCCACTTTTTGGGCGCCATCCAAACTCATTACGAAATCAAGCTTTTCTTCTTCTGTAATGTCAGATGGATCTTCCTTAGTTTTCTGCCATACTGATTTCACATGAGCAGGAATCCCAGAAAGGTCAATTTTTGTACGGGAATGCTGAGCATTGTGTTTCGCTATTTTTATAGAGTGAGAAAGAAGATTCTCCATGACACCAAGAGATAACGGATCAGTGGTTGAAGATTGTCCCCAACATTCACCAACTAACACCCTAGCTACCGTACCAGCTTTTGTGAACTTGCTTAGTCTACGTAGGTCACCATTCACAACACTTATTGAAGTCGTTGCAGAATCTTGATGGCGAATATCAGCAAAAGATACATCGCAATCACCAATAGTTTCTACAGCTTTGCCCATCATATCAAGCATAGATAGTCACATGTGGCCCGACATTCAGGGCATAGATAAGGTTTTGGAGCATCGCAAGTATCACGGTATTGGATACTATCCCAATAGTTGAAACGATTCTTTCCTCTGGCACGTACTTGTTCTTCCTCAAGGACCCGCTTAGACTCTAATTCGTCCTTCTCAGTACGATCTTGATAGCCCCTATTCCTTGTACTTGGAGCAAGGACAATCAGTAGTATTACTACCATGATTAGAGCCAATGCGCCCCCAACGAAAATCAACGATTGCATTTGTATTTCGCCTAACTCAATATAAGGTGCAAAGTAAGATAGGCATTAACAGGGTAACTTCTATTCGTGCAAGAATCCTCTTCTTGCTGATTCATCTACTAACCAAAGCACGAATTCTCACAATTCCGTGTAGCATTCAACAATGTGCTCATTGCATTCAATTATCTCTGAACATCGTATTCCTTGTTTTCTCCAGGACGCGCCTTTTCTATTGAAGGAGAAATCTATCTGTAGCGTGACCATCCACGCCACTGTCGGATATCGGTTCTTCTTTCTCGTTCATATTGCTCTCGCTCAGCAGGATTCCTATGGCCGCGTTTTTGCATGCTTGGCGCAATAAGAATCATCAAAACAATAATGACAACAAGAACAGCTACACCAACCATGATAATTATTGATTGCATTTGTTACTTCCCTCAAATCAAGTTGGTTTGCAATATGGTAAAGATATGCACAGCTCATAAATCCTGAAGATATCCTCTTTTTACAGATTCGTCAATTAACCAAAGAGCATAGTTCCAGAGTTCCTTCGAGCCATTCTCAATATGTTGGTTCCGTTCAATCACTTGACTACGTTTGATGCCGTGCCTTTTCCATGCGGCGCCTTCGGTGTTGAAGTTAAGAAGAAGAGGCTGTAGCCTGTCAAGTGCTGCGGCAAATCTAGCCTCTGAGGTTTTTTGTTCTTCAAATTCATCCCACATCAATCGAAGATCCTTTGCTTGATCGGTAGGAAGCAGTGTGAATATTTTATCTGCTGCCTCGATCTCTCGCTTCGCCTTGTCTTTAGCGGCCTCATAATCATAACAGAATGTATCCCCAGCGTAGATCTCGACCAGGTCATGTATCAAAGCCATCTTCATAACTCTAACGATATTAAGATCCGAATCATTGGAATACTCGGCCAGAAGAAACGCCATCATGGCAAGATGCCACGAGTGTTCCGCATCATTCTCCTGAGTTTTATCCAGGGTGACCAATGTCTGACGAAGAATTCGTTTCAGTTTATCAGTTTCAACTATGAATTGTAGCTGCTCAGTTAGTCGAGGTGTTGTCATGGATCTGTCAAGACCTCGATTTCAATTGCAGATATCAGTTCTTCGGCTTTGACAAAAGAATTCATGTACAGGTCCGGAAATGACAACCGTGGACTTGAAGAAACTATGACCTATATGCACAAAGGCAATCAAACTAGAATGAGAGGGGTTATCATATCGCTGATTATTTTGTTAATCGTAATTTTTGTCCAATGGGGATGGCACATTCTTCCAGATATCATGTTTGAACTTAGTGTTGTCTTCTTTCTGTCTTGTATTGTCTGTTTTGGTTGTTGTTTGAAAAGTGCTGACGCCAAAGACATAGAAGAGTTCCCCACTACATTGTAGATAATTCTGAAAAGAGGATATGCAAAAACAGGTGGTAGGTGGCGGGTTCGTGGGAATCGTGGTAGGAGGGGGGAGTTTCGTAATTGAGGGCATGTAACGAAAAACTAGCCCACGCACCCGCCTTGCATTTTTTACCCATGTTTACAGGTATGTATGTTCCCACACCTACCTGCTGACTATAATTATAGGTGTCTAGGAGCTTATTAGCCTTTTCTCTTGGGGACAAATCGTTAAAAAAACACAAATTTCGATAAAATAAATTTCGAATTGTTGGTCATATATCTAGATTTAGTGAAAAATAGTAACACTATTGCTTGTCGAATTTGAATCCTGAAAAATCTTTGTAACTATTGAAAATCAAAAAAACGGAGCTGGTAAAAAAGAGAGAGTTGGGATGGCTCAACCAGAAAACCATCCCGGAACAAATTTCTACTCAGCCACGAATGGCTTTGAGAGACTTTCTTCTTCAACTTCTGTGGGTTTGTGGGAATTACGCCATTCATCAATTGGCTTTGCGAACTTATCTTCAACGCGAGAGCGATGAATTGTGTTCATCGTGCAGAAGGGAATAATTCTTCCATCAGGAACTGCGTAATTTATGTCACAATGTTGAATCCTTTCAAGATCGAAGTTGTAAGGATCTTGGAAGTGCATCATTCCAAGCATGATAATTCGGCGCATGAACTTTGCGAGAGAATCATAGTCACCACGATCAAGGAATGCACTGAGCAAATCTTTCAAAATGCCTTTTTTCTTGATATGACGTGCACCAGCAGCCAACTTGGCTTTTGCACGTTTGCTTGCTCCACGAGCTCCATCAGCGTAAAGATTAGAAATCTCTTCGAGCAAGCCTATGAAAGCATCGACATTGATAACTTCAGTGATTGGTTTGTAGGAGCCGTCCTCATCAATGAAAATGAATGTAGACATTCCACAGGCAAAATGACTGCTGAGCTCTAGTTCTGGACCGCCTTTCATTAGGCCAAGTGCACGGCCGACTGGCATCATTGAAGGAACTGGATACCACGAGTCTGCAGGTATTTTGCCACCTGTCTGTTCTTCAATGAGATGAATGCAGTCAGGGATAGTGATACGCATCTCGTGACGGGATGCATGGTCAATCCTCCCAGTAATGCTGACGGGTTGAAAGTTAACGCAACGAACTACATCTCTATTCTCAACTGCGAACTCAATTATGCCTCCCAATTGATCACTGTTGACACCCCTAACCACAGTTGGCACTAGAACAATAGATTCCATTCCAACTTCTCGAGCGTTTTGAATTGCTTGCTTTTTCACCGGAAGTAGATTGGATCCTCGGGCTTCAATATATGGTTCAGGTGTAATTCCATCAAATTGCATATAGATGGTTGACAGACCAGCATCGCGGAGTTCCTGTAAGTACTCCTTGCTTTTACCTATTCGTATTGAATTGCTGGCAATCTGAACGTGTCTGAAACCAAGTTCTTTAGCCCACTTAATATACTGAGGAAGATGTTTACTGACTGTAGGCTCGCCTCCAGCGAATTGGAGGGCAGGAGCGGGAACGGGCTTGTTGCTTCGAAGATTCCTCATCATCTCAAGAACCTCTTCAGGAGTTGGCTCGTATACATTGCCACCTTCAGCTGCTACTGCAAAGCAGATGGGGCAACGAAGATTACATCTATTTGTAACGTCTAAGAGAGCAAGTGCTGTATGGGATTTGTGTTCTGTACAGGGACCACAGTCCTCTGGGCACCCCTTGATACTTTCGGTACGGGGATTGTCAAGACCAACGGACTTGTACCACCAGGTCTGAGCCTTCTTGAACATTTCAGCATCGCCCCAGTAAACGTCGATATATTCCCCGTGCTTCTCACAGGATTTTTTGTACATGATTTTACCATTTTCTTCATAGACGGTAGCATCAATAACTTCGACTTTATCATCTGTCATAAGACATTCAGGACAGATAGATTGGGTAGTGTAAGGTAAGGATCTTACAGGGTATTTTTCAACATGATACCTAGACAGAGAACCTTCATCTTCAAACTTAATTGGCTCTTCAGGTATCGGCTTTACTTTGTCAGCTGCCATAATAATTCACTCCATGACCACATGGAACCACCACTGAACAGGGTGGTATTTCACAAAGTTTGCTCTTAATTTTACGATATAACCTTTGTCCGAAGTTTACGAGTATGAATAGGGACTTTCGATAAGTCTATTCTTTCACTCTCAACACAAAGCCTTGATCGAATCCGCCGCGTGCAAGTCTTTTGGCATGCCTCTGCATCTCAATCAAACCTGTGTCAACTTTTCGCAGATTCATGAAAGCATCTACTACCTCGAGGATATCCAAAAGTTCGTCAATACTCCCAGATTCCACAAGTTCTTTCGCTTCCTCTACAATCTTCTTGCGCATGTACAAGTCTAACTCTTTTCCTGATACAGTTCGATACACAGGCTCTTCGCCAGAGGCGCGGATAAGATCAGGAATTCCATCACGTACGAGTTTTTCGTTTGTCAACTAAATCACCCTCAAGTCAACACCTAAAGCACTAATGCAACTTCTATCTGTTCTCTTGCCACTTCAACATATTGATCAATAGCAGCCCGAAGGTCATCAGGAATTTCAGTGTTGCCGCAAAAGTAGTGGATGTGCTCCAATTCG
>CAYMLT010000046.1:4823-15259 GCA_964391265.1 uncultured archaeon | reverse complement strand
TTGTCATAACAGAGATTACCAAAGAGGGATATCTGATGTTTCATCAGCTTGGGGGCTGGTGGGACCAGACCTTGCTCACACAAGAGGTAGTAATCAGACCTTTCAAGGGCGATGCAAAAATTATTGGTGTTATCGGAGCTCCACCACCACACGTTCTATCGCCAGAGCAGCGCAACAAGGTCGTCACGAAGGATCAGATGTACATCGATATTGGATGTGCTTCAGCTAAGGAAGTGAAAGACCTTGGTGTCCGTGTTGGAGACCCCGCTGTTCCCTTGGCTTACTTCAGAACCATCAGCCGTACACGGAATGAAAAGGACGAAGACGACCCTGAAGCGAAGGAGGAAACAAGAAAAGTTACTCTCGCTGTTGCAAAGGCATTCGATGACCGAATTGGTGTTTTCATTGTATTAGAGACTCTTCGGCGGCTCTCTGAACAAAAAATCGACCACCCAAATACAGTATATGCTGTTTCTACAACTCAAGAGGAAGTTGGGCTTCGTGGTGCGCGAACTGCCGCACAGATGATTCTGCCTGATATTGGTTTCTCTCTGGATGTTGACATTTCAGGAGACTCACCAGATTCTAAGGGACTTGTTCAAAAGATGAGCAAAGGTGTATCGATTTCCGCAGGCGATGGATCGATGATACCAAATCCCAAACTCAGGAGATTCGCGCTTGAGGTTGCAGAAGAGATGAACATCAAACACCAACCAGCTTTCCTGAAAGCCGGAGGTACTGATGCAGGCGTTATGCATCTTGCAGGTATGGGTGCCCCTTCACTCTTCATTGGCATTCCAACGAGGTACATCCACTCGCATCATGGTATGTTGGATTTGAATGATGTTGAAAACGCTGTACAACTACTGGTCGAGCTTATCAAAAGACTTGATCAGAAGACTGTCGAGAGTTTCATTTCTCTATAAAAGCAAATGGGGAAATACCAGCCTAGTTGGCTGCCTGGCTGGTATTTCATCTTTTTTCATTTACCGTTCTCGCTTGCCTTCGATGAATTCGTTAACACGTTTTTGTGCTTCAAAATCATCTATCTGGTAACGAGGATGCTTGAAACTGTAGGAGCTAATGCTTGAGAGCTCGCCTCCAATACCGCGGTCGAGTGCGATTTTTACTGCTCTGGCAACATCAATAATGACTCCTCCACTATTTGGCGAGTCTTGCACTGAGAGCTTCAAATCCAAGTCAATAGGAAGGTCTCCGAAAGCCCTTGATCGCATGCTGATATAGCACACCTTGTTGTCTTGAAGGAATGGTACATAGTCGCTTGGACCAATCTTTGTGGGAAGTTCGTAATCTACGCAACTCGTGACTGCTTCAGTCTTGCTTATTCGTTTTGATGCAAGTCTGTTCTCCACCTGCATATTCTCAAAATCTGTATTGCCACCAATGTTTAGCTGGTATGTATTCTTCATAATCAGGCCTCTCTTGTCAAAAAGCTGGGCTAGAACACGATGAAGAATAGTTGCACCAAGCTGACTCTTGATATCATCTCCTGCAGCGGGCAATCCTTTCTTTTCAAATGCTTGAGCATGAGGGCTGTTCGGGTCTGAAACAATAAATTCTGGAAACGCATTGATGAATCCGATTTCTGCTTCTAGTGCGGCGTCTGCGTATATGCGTGAAGCTTTTGCACTTCCTACTGGAAGGTACGAAACCAGCATATCCGCTTTTGATTTTCTAAGCTCCTCCGCAATATCAACTGCTTCCATTTCATTTTCATCATATGCGAAGAATGATTCTCTCATATGTGGGGCAACACCGTCCGAGATGGGACCTGGAAGGACCTTCACTCCAGTCTTGGGAACGTCTGGTGCAAATTTCATACAACAGTTAGGTTCAACCCACATTGCATCTGCAATGTCCAACCCAATCTTCTTTCTATTCGCTTCAAAAGCGGCGACAAACTTTAGGTCTTTGGGGAAATATCCGCCAAAATCTACGTGCATAAGCCCTGGTACTTCCTCATCTGCTTTCGCATCTTTGTAATAATGAGTACCCTGTATTAATGCCGATGCACAGTTACCTAGACCTGCTATTGCAATTCTAACGTCACCCATAGTATCCACCTTGTGTACTATTATATGGTCAGAGAATAGTTGAATCTTTTATAACTATCGCTGTGGGGTATTACTCTGAATCTGGGCTTTCATCATCGTCGCTTGATTCTTCTACAACATAGTCTGTGTAGAGTAGTTTTTTCGCTCCGGCTACTGTTTTTGGTCCAATTCCCGGCACGTTATTCCACTCATCTACACGTGTGATGGCTTCCATGGGTGTTTTGAATTTCTCTAGGATGCTTTTTGCCCTGACAACATTAACACTTGGTATTCCTGCGATGAAGAATTCCTGCTCATCATTCTGCGTGTCCAGGCCTTTTCGCGTGCGAATGACTGGCAATCTCTGTCCTGATTTCTTCATGATTGCACCATCGTCTGTCAACACTCCATAAAGCAGCCCCGCTGAATGTAGCGCATTAAATCCCTCTAGAATTTTGATGCCTCTCTCTTTGATGCTATCAATTAATGCATCCAGCGATGATGGATGGATGAAACTAACACGTTCCATTGTAACAAGAAATGGCTTGCTTTTAGTCTTCTTACTGCTGAAAGGGATATAGATGCATCCTTTCATCGGATCTCTTCTAATAGCAAGAATGTTCTCAAGCAAAACATATGGCTTCTCATACAGAAGCAATGCATCCAATTGTTTGGTCAATCTGGGCACTCCCGTAGCGCTTCCTTTTAGAGTGTTAACTAAATCATTCACAGTCTTTCTTTCTATAGCTACACCATCAGGACCCAATACATCACCAATAGGTATCTGCTGAACAACATATTGAATTCCTTCTTTATCCAGCATTTTCATCAGATGCTTTACAGAATTAACACCTTTGCCTCCAGTTTCGTGAATATCCACTACTATTTGGGGTACGTTGCCAAAGAGGTCTGTCTGCATTTCTACTCCCCATCGAATAGTGTCAATGTCGCTGCCATCGAAACCTCTCTTGCCAGATTGACACTCTCCGCAGATCCGATTATAACCGCATCATTATCTTCAACATGAAGGCTTTCCATGATTAATAGTGCTTCTCTTTCATACTCCGTTAGAATATTGAAATCGTCTGGAGGCATGACAAGCACTCCATTTTTTTGGACGAGTGAGGTCGCTCCTGCTTGACCGTATCCTCCACCCTGTATTATTGCTTCATCACGCTGTCTAATACCATCGTTAACCAGCAAAGCCCTCTTCTTCACCAGATAAGCAAAGGAATGCTCATGTACAACTAGACTTCCAAGATCGAGAGACAAACCCAAGGGAATATCTACCGCCATCTTATCAAATAGACTTTGGCCCTTTGGGGTTAATGTTTGGCCCTGTTTCCCCTCTGCAGTAATATACTCTGCTTCAGTTAGTCTCTTTAGAAGTGTGCGTGTACTGCCTTCTCCTACAGTCATTTTATCGCGCAATTCATAACGGCCCAATGGTTGTTCCCTGCCAATCATTGTAAGTGCTACTGCTACATGATGAGGTCTGAAAGAGGGTGACACTCTCCCATCTGCAGGTTGTGCCAGATCGACAATTTCCTTTAGCCATGACAAGTTTTCATCTTCTCCATGTATTAGTCACAATCACTCTATTTTATTCTTCTCCCTCATTGGAACTACTGAGTTCCGTTTTCCGAGAACACTCTGTATTTCCGCTTAGTAGGGCATCTTATCCTATGAAAACGGATGTACAAAATTTGCATTATGAGTGATATGTCGAGATTTGTGAATCGACTGGACACAGAACTCTGCAAGGGGACCTTAGACCCAAAATGGGTACTTTTGAACGAACGAACGCGGCAATGCATGAAATGCAACTCGCTTTCGCAGTCTTTCAAACATGGGAAGTGTCCAGCCGATACTTCACTCAAGAATCGAATTGATTCTCTCCTTTCCGCAAATATTCGCCGTTCGTCAGTCCCGTGACATTCTGGGGGATGCATTTCTCCCTTATGTAGTTTTGTTGACTGGAAGGACTCTTCATAAAGGCATTACCGAAGCATCTAAAACACTCTAACTCAGTCAGTGGCTCATTCTCTGTCAGGAGCAACATCCAGTTGAGTGTAAATCGAAGAAAGGAGTACCCGGGCTATTTGTTTGTCATTGAGGGAATTGACGGTGCCGGAAAGACGACAGTCTGTGATGGGGTAGAGAAGATTTTGCTACAGAATTCCTATGATGTTGTTCGCCTTAGAGAACCAACAAATGAGAGCCCTTGGGGAATAGAAATAAGAAAACGCACACCAAAGGGGGAATTAACAGGTCAAGAGGAATTTGACCTTTACATCAAAGATCGTGATTGGCATATAAAAAACCGGATTCTCCCCGCTCTTCGAGCTGGCAAAGTCGTTCTCATGGATCGGTATTTTCTTGCACATGGTGCGTATCAGGCAACTAGTACTAATCTCTCTTGGCGCGAGATTCTCCGATACAACCGCGAGCAGATTAGCGCACCTGAACCTGATGTGATATTCCTGCTTGATATTCCCGCTGAAGTGGGATTAGAGAGAGTGCTTGATACTCGAGAGGCGAAAAACGAGCAATTCGAGCAATTTGACCGCTTAGTGAAAGTAAGGGCTAACTATCTTGAAATGGTAAATGAAGACTCGGGAAATTACATCGTTATAGATGCCACTCAACCGCTTGAATCTGTTGAAGCACAAGTTGCGAAGACAATTCTAAGTCATTTGAGATGATTTATTTGCTCTTGCAAATATGAAGAAGACTATCGATTTAGAGCGCAATCTTGCGGAAAAGCGAATTGACTAGTCATAAGCTTTTTAATGAGCCATATCGCATCGATAGTAAGATTAGCTTCGCATACGCTGCTCTTGGACCGGGAGTACGGAAAAGATGCCTGTCGCAATGTTGTTAATTGACTGGGATTCGAAAATCGGCGCAGTTCTCAAAGCAAAAGTGCCTGGAGACTTCGCTGATTATTACCGTGAGGATTTGAACACGGAAATTATGCGTATCTTCACCTCGCATGCAATGGGTGATGCAGCCGCTGGATTTTCATCACTAAGTGTGCGAATTGGTGGCGAAGAATACAATGTCGCTTCGTACTATACCGGGATTGTACGTGAAGAGGAACAATATTGTATTTCCTTATTGCTTACCCCTTCAGAGGATGCGAAGACCTACGAAGCAGCAATTACTTCTGTCGTATCTCCTATCACCAATGCTGTAGTGTCTATGACTGACGCAGAGCTGCAAGGTGAACTCGATAACACCTATCGAAGGATTATACGTCTAGCTGGAATGACCGATGAATCTCGGTTAGCTCGATTATTCTCAGATGAAGTATACCGAGCTGTTTTTCCCAAACTGTGGAAAGGCGGAATTACAAAGGAGGACCTCGAAGAGTGGCTAAAAATGGTAACTGGTCTTCCTAGCGTTAGTGTTGATTCGATCATTTCTCCCTTTGAAGAACTTGGTCTTGTTAAAACCGAATGGGTTGACGAGATTGGCAGAACCTGCGTATTTATGATTAAAGATCTAGAAGTATTTCGAGCACCGCCACTGGTGTCGATGGAATCTGCTAGCTCGGTTCTCGATCCTGAGCTTACTGCTGAATACAAAAGCGAGGTTCTGGAGTTTCTGACCGAATGGCAGAAAACGCCCGAAGATACAGTCGCTGTGGCTCAAATTCTGGCTGACCCCGATGCGTATGATACACTAAGTGTCCTGCGTCGTCAACCGACCAATATATCGGAACTCGAAGCGACCCTGGGAATACCTCCAAAGGAGATGAAGCAAGCAATCCAGATGTTGAAGAAATTCCGTGTGGTTTCGGAGAAGAGACGAAAGGGGCCATCAGGCGAATATGATAGATGGCTTTTCTTATTGAATGATATCAGGGTACGCCTCTTCTTCCCAGAGTACTTCCTAAGTACTCTCGTGACTGAACTTGAAAAGACTCCCGATGACACTCGCTTAATGGAGATGGTTCATCAGCACCTTCGTCTATTGAGAGATAACTTTCCCCGATAGTGCGGTAGCATTTTCCTCCATTGCGAAGATTTCAAGATTTAAGATAGAGATTGTAGACTTCTCAGCTTCTATCAGACACTATTCTCGCTAGGAAGGTTCTTATATGTAAAAACAAGTGAGGACCCGCGACACTTGTGTCGCACCTTCGAAGCCAACAGTGTTGGGCGACGGATCCCCCGTCATAGGAACTCGCTTTCGCAACACACGGTTACGGTCCCTAGAGTTTCTACGCATTGGTCCCAGCTGGATGTCCCAATCCAGCAACTTGCGCATAACTGAATTTTCCGTGCGCTCGGTACTGATGGTCTCCACGGATGCGAACTATTCGCATCCACTCTTTTCTATACGCCATTTCGGAGATATTGATAATACACAAGATTATCTCATAAGTAGAGTCTACGACTTCAGTGATTGCCCATAGCATGTACACACAATAACTCCCATCATCGGTGACAAGTATTGATTCACAATACATTCATTGTACGTATCTCCACATATGAGATTCTCGCATCCTCACAATATTGGCCTGTTGAGGTTGAAAAAGAAGCTCTTGATGAATTCATCACAACTCGTGAACAGCTCCGAAAGGAGGATATAACACTTGCAGATTTTCCACTGATTATTGGTGATGATAAGTTTCAGGGGGCCGATCTAGCTAAGGATATTGTTTTGGTTTTTGTCACCGACAAAGGGGAAGAGGAATCTGCCATTTCTGTTCGACTTGATAATGGGAAGAAGGCATTGCATAGGCAGTTGCTAAAGCGTGATCTTTCTGAGGTATTGCAAAAATATGGCGCGATTATTGAACCATCAGTCATTACTCGTTTGAAGATTGCCTTGGTAGGAGAAGGTGGTGTCGGCAAGACCACTACACTTCATCTACTCATGGGTGATACTCCACCACTACAATATGTACCTACAATAGCACTGAATTTAGAAACTGTTGAAAACATTCGATTTGGTAATTATTCACTCGTTCTCTGGGACTTTGCTGGACAAGAACGATTTAGGAACTTGTGGAAGTTTTATTTCCATGGTGCAGATGTGATATTCCTAGTTTGCGATTCATCTCTCAGAAACGTGATAATTAGTAAGGATATCCACAAGCTGATTAAACGTGATGCTCCAAAAGTACCTATTTTTGCGCTGGCAAATAAACAGGATAAACCTAATGCGATGCGGCCTGAAGTTGTACAGAAGATACTTGGGATTCCAACTTATCCCATGGTTGCCATAGACAAGGGCCGTCGTGATGAGATGCTGCGAATATTGATGACCGCAGCAGCTCAGTTTGTCGGTGTTGTTCTTCCAGATCTTCCTGCTTCTGAGCTTCTTAGGTTCACAGATGAAGCCACTGCTGATGCAATTGAAGTTGAAGAATTAGGTATGCTTGCTAAAGAGGAAGAAGAAGAAGAAGAAGAAGAGGAAATTGTGGAGGAAGTCTTTGTAGATGAAGAGGGACATATCATTAGCGCGGATGAAATGGATGGCGAATATGAAGTAATTGAGGAAACAATAGAGAATGATGATTTGCTCGAAGGAGAACACGAAGAACCTGTTGCATTTGAAAAGCCTCTATCTGTTGTTGGTGAAGAAGAGGGGACTAATGCCGCTGAAGAGCGGATGCAGCCAATTGTAGAAGAAGAGGTGCCAGAAGAAAATCCGCTTGCATTTGAGGATGAAGAGGAGGTAGAAGCAGAATTCGCCGAGACTCCTTTCTTAGATAAAGAAGATGGTCCCGCGGTTCAGGAAGATGAAATGCCTCCTATAGAAGTGCCGGAGAGCGAGCCTACAGAAGAAGAGTATATCCTTGAAGAACCACCTGTAGCTGAACACCTGATTGAGGAGGAAATTGCCTCATCACATGAATCCGATGAATCTATAGCAGAACCTGCTGAAGAGACACCATCAGCCGAAGATGCAGAGGTTTCTCAAGGAGTTATTCCTCCGCTATTAGAAACTTCTCCCGAAGCGATGTCGATGGCTGAATCCTGGGTGATTTCTGTTGATGGAATCGATCCAAATGCAGAATCAAGCCCACTGGATGAAGTTATGACTGAGATTGTAGATGAAGAAGATTCAACATCAGTAGAACCCCTTGAAGAAGAGCTAGGTCTCTCGTTCGCCAAAGATGGATTGGATGACACACACAAGATTGCGAAGGAGATAATCTCTGAAGCCCTTGATGCTGATGAAATAATTTCGGCAGAAATTGATCGTGTATCACAAGAGGATTTGGATGTTGCACTTGAAGCATTTTCAAGCGATGAAACAATGCCTACTGCAAATGAATCCGAAACCACAGAAGAAATAGCAGAAGAAGCCCTTAAGGAATTAGAAGATATCCTAGGCCCTGTAGATGAACCATCTGAACCTTCGGAAGAGCAATCAAGTAGAGAAATCGAAGATGACCTTGATGCGCTTGATGCTCTTTTTGCCCTTATGGATGAAGATGAGGAAGAAAACCAAGAATAGGATTTCTATAGCTAGTGCGGAAGACTGATTTGCCAATGCACTCTGTTAGGCATAGAGGTTTCATGGCATGAAGCTAAATGAAGTTGTCATTGGCCAAAATGTGTCTGAGTTAATTGTGAGGATTGTGTCCATCGCCCCTGCACGGATTGTATCCACGCGTAGTGGCAGGAAAACGCAACTAAGGGAAGTTTTGGTAGCTGATGAAACCGGAACCGCAATCCTTTCGCTCTGGGGTTTCAAAGAGGGCAAAGGTGTTTCTGCTGGAAATGTAGTCAGAATTACTGATGGTTGGGCAAAGGAGTGGCAAGGCAAGATGCAGTTGACGCTTGGCCGCGCCGGCTCCATCGAAGAGATTCCAGATGATGGGTCGCTCCCACAAACAAAGGAACTCCTAACAAACACTGATAGCAAACGCGAATGAGATATCTCTGATTAGTGGTGGTGATTCATATAGTACATGCTTATCTATCCGGTCCCATAATTCATGAAAATCTTCGAAAGGATGACTTCTATAGAGCCGTTGGTAGTCATATGGCGTTACGAGGCTTTTCCGTTTTTGCACCTCAATTCTTAGGCCCAGCTGATCCTGCTGAGATTTATACAAGAGATGTCGAGAATGTTCGAAAATGCGATTTTTTAATCGGTGAAGTATCCAATCCCTCTCTTGGTGTCGGAATGGAGATCATGTTGGCAATAGAGATTGATACACCCGTTTTATTATTTCGACATCGTGATGCGGATCCATTGTCAAAGATGGTTTTAGGGGCTGATGGCAAAGCTCTCTTTGAGTACTCCTCTACAGATGAAGTGATTGAGATTCTTGCACGCATAAAGCTGGAAAATCTTGTCTTTCATTATTGTCAGAAATGCAAAATAAAAATAGCTGAAGACGTTCAAGGCCAATATCGTTGTGTACAATGTGGTATTGATCACTAAATGAGGTGCATACGATTTGGAGAAAGTCCCTGAGGTTGTTGAATCAAGTCGACCCCAAATTGCACTTCTATTGCTCCTCTCAATTTCTATGGTTTCTTCAGCAAGCATTCTCATTCGGTTTAGTCAATCTAATCCTTTGGTTATTGTATTTTGGAGAACCCTCTATGGTGCTATTGTAATGGCATCTTTAGGGGCGGTAAGAAGGGACGGGCATGCATTTAGAAGTCCATTGATGAGGCAGAACTGGTATTGGCTTGTTGGAATTGGTATTGTTCTTGCATTTCATTTCTCAACATGGTTCACATCTCTATTCATGACCACCGTAGCTGCAAGTGTTGTGCTTGTCAATACCTCCCCTATTTTCACCGCGATACTTTCTACAGTTGTGCTAGGTGAGGCGCTTCGGAGAAAATCGTGGTTGGGTGTTCTTGTTGCAGTTGTTGGAGCCGTCCTTCTTGCGTGGAATGATTTTACAATATCAGGAACCAATGCGTTAGCTGGCGATTTACTTGCACTTCTAAGTGGGTTCTTTCTTGCTGTTTATTTCATTGGAGGGAGAAGATATGCAAAAGGAATACCCATTTCGGTTTACACAACTGTTGTTTACATCACTGCAGCTTTCGCAACGCTACTTCAATGCATAATACTTGGTATTGATATTCTCATTTTCGAACCCACGGAGATTATGATTTTTGTTGCGCTTGCTATTTTCCCAACTGCTTTGGGTCATTCGGTAAACAATTACTTACTCACACTCGTCCCTGCATATGTTGTATCATCTGCAGTATTGGGAGAGCCAATTGGCGCAACTATACTGGCGGCTATCTTCCTCGGAGAAATCCCGGCCTTCTTCACACTGGTCGGATTTGCCATAATCTTATTGGGAATATCTCTTGTGTTATCTGATTTGGCAGCAAATGAAAAGTCTCAAAACCTATTACCCCTTGATGACTCCTAAGGGTCTGAGTC
>CAYMLT010000046.1:0-4813 GCA_964391265.1 uncultured archaeon | reverse complement strand
TACCTCATCAACATCTTTGTAGGCGCCTGGTGCTTCTTCTGCAATTACCATTCCTGATGTTGCCTTGACGATAATTCCCTCTCCTGCAAGACCATCTTGAACATCCTTTCCGAAGAATTCCTTCTTAGCTCGGGACCTGCTCATGAATCTCCCTGCGCCATGCGCAGTGGAACCAAATGATAGATCCATTCCTTTTTGATTTCCAATTAGAATGTACGATGCTGTCCCCATAGTTCCTGGTATAATAACTGGTTGCCCTACCTGCTTATATGCTGCAGGTGTTTCAGAGTGGTTTGCTGGGAATGCCCTAGTTGCTCCTTTTCTGTGAACAACAACCTTCCTTCTCTTCCCTTCTATTTCATGCTCCTCGACCTTTCCCATATTATGGGCGACATCATAAATGAGATGCATGTCTAGATCTTCAGGAGAGCTTCCGAGTATCTTGGAAAAAGCTTCACGCCCCCAATGCATCATAGATTGTCGATTTGCAAATGCATAGTTTGCGGCAGCGCTCATCGCCCCAAGATATGCCTGACCTTCAGGGGAAGTTGTCGGTGCGCAACAAAGTTCCCTATCTGGAACTTCGATGTTGTACTTTCTCATTGCAGTAGTCATTGTCTTGATAAAATCACCACAGACTTGGTGGCCCAGCCCTCGAGAACCACTATGAATCATAAGCATAACCTGGCCTTTCCTAGATATTCCCATGGCCTTTGCGGCAGCTTCATCATAAATATCGTCAACAACCTGGATTTCCAAAAAGTGATTTCCTGAACCAAGTGTGCCAACTTGTGAAAAACCTCTTTTCTTGGCTTGAGGTGACACTTCCTCTGAATCTGCGAGATCTATACATCCATTAGCTTCTTGATGGTCTAGGTCCTTCTCCCAACCGTATCCGTTCTCGACCGCCCATTTAGCCCCTCCGTTTAGAACATCATCGACGCCTCGTCCACTCGCCAAATAGATTTTACCTTTCTTTCCTACACCTGTTGGAATCTCATTCCATAATTGATCTATGAGGGGTTTAATTTTCTCTTTTATATCTCCATAGTCGAGATTTGTACGAATCGCTCTGACTCCGCAATTAATATCGTACCCAACACCGCCGGGAGAGATAACACCTGAATCATAATCTGTAGCGGCCACCCCGCCAATAGGGAATCCATAGCCTTGATGGCCATCAGGGAGAACAATGCTATATGTGTAAATTCCTGGCAAGCTAGATGCATTGACCGCCTGCTGAAAGGTCTTGTCTTGTTGCATCTTTTTTACCAAGACATCTGAAGCATATACTCTGGCAGGAACTCGCATCCAAGGTTCAGTACCTTTTGGAATTTCATACATATTCTCTGCTATCTTCTTGAGTTGCATTCAAATCACCTTTTGGCGTTATAATGAATAGATTTCCGTCGTATGGGCTATAAGGCTTGTGACATGTGAAAATGACAGCATTGTTAATTAGCACCTATGTATGCGTTCCATCTAGGGCAATAGCCCATAAGAAAAGGAGGTCTGATGTTACAGGTGCCTAACGTGCGCTTAACAGCATTGGTAAGTACTCACGGCTGAAGTTGCAAGGTCAAACAGGATGATCTCACTCGGCTATTACAGGATGCAGGGTTGCTTCCAAAGGACGCTCAATGTCATGAGCTCGTTGGTGAGGATGCTGTTGTTCACATCATTAACGACCAAATTGCTGTGGTTGAGAATGTGGATGTGTTCACGCCTATTCATGATGACCCTCATACACAAGGCGAGATTGTTGCTTGCAATGCCACAAATGACATCTTTGCAATGGGAGCGACAGATATTGTTTCTCTCCAAGCACTACTTGCCTACCCCAAGGATCTTCCGACGAATATTCCCGTCGGAGTTTTAAAAGGGATGAGCGATTTCATGACTCGTTTGGGCACCAAAGTATCCGGTGGACAAACAATCACGAATCCCGTTCCTGTATTTGGAGGAATTGCGATGGGAGTAGTTCACCCTGATGATGTGGTGTACTCTCGAGGAGCAAAACCCGGTGATATTGTTTTGCTAACCAAGCCACTTGGGATACAATCTGCTATGAGGTCATATCGTGACCTCCAAGATGAAAAACGAGATGTGCTGCTTGAAAACTTCAATGAGTCCGAATTGGTACATATGCAGGATACTGCAGTACGCATCATGACTCAGAGTAATCTCGAGGTAGCTCAAGCAATGAAGAAAATTGGAGTTAGCGCTGCGACTGATATAACAGGTTTTGGCCTTTTGGGTCATGCTGGAAATGTAGCTTCTCTTAGCTGCATGGATGTCATCATCGACCAAGTGCCGGTGATTCAAGGCTCTCTTGAATTGGCACAATTCTTTGGACATAAGCTTGCAAAGGGGTTCGGGGCTGAAACAGCTGGTGGAATGCTTGTATTTGTTGAGTCTGAAAAAGCTCAGCAGTTCATTGATTTCCTCAACGCGAAAAAGCTCCCCTGTTGGACCTTGGGGCGAGTCGAAAGACCTGTGGGTAAGCCTTCCGCGCGATTCGCAGAAGGCATCGAGTTTGTTGAGACCGAATTCCCATGAAATCATCTGAAACCTTCGGGAGCGATGATGGAGGATTGCTGTTGTGAGCGGCCGGTCTCTCCTTCTTTATTTCAGAAGATGATTCAGATTATCGAATAAATCCGTTATTTCTTTTAACGGAGAGAGATTAAATTCTGGATCTATGAATTTCTTAAGTTCAAGAATCTCGCCAATTTCCTCTTCCTGAAACAGTGAACAATTCCCGATATGTTCTTGCTTAGATTCCGCCAATTGTTACTTCACTCCAATGCGACAATCTTCTCATATTACGGCAAACGTCGATATCAATCATTCTATTACACAATAATATGGCAGTATCTCTCGGTCTGCACCTTGATATCATGGTCCGACTATTGAGGTAGAGCACGGCAAACCCTATAACTCAAAATAGATACCAGAACATAAGCGCTTGATTTGCGAGTGAATTGGACAAAAGACCAGAGAGGTTGGCTTTGCATGAAAATCGTCGTAACAGGTCCCTATGAATCTGGAAAGAGCTTGATGATTAACCACATCACAGATGGTGCTTGTATCAATGTCGAACGGCGGGGCACCACAATTGCAATGGACCATGGTTTGGCAAATATTGACGGTTTGAACGTGTTTCTCTTTGGCACACCTGGCCTGCTTCGGTTCCGAACAATGCGTAAAATCCTGAGTTCTGGTGCAGACGGAATTGTTTTCGTTGTTGATTCCAGTGATTCTGATTCAGATGCCCGGGCTAAATTATTCTTCAGAGAAATTGCATTCTTTTTACCTGGAGTGCCTTGTGTAGTTGCTGCTAACAAACAGGATTTGGAAGAGGCTCGACCTGTTGATCAGCTGCGGAACAGTATGAGATTTCTTGCTGGACTTCCAGTTATTCCAGTTTCAGCAAAATCTGGAGAGAATGTTGACAATATGCTTAGAACACTCCTGTATCTATCTATGATGCAATGGAGTTCGGTCTTCAGTAAATTCGCTGAATTCAGTGGTCATGAAAATGGTCTGGAGAAGCTTATGGCCGATTTGAATCTTCAAAGAGAACAGGCTGTTGGCTACCTTCGCAGATTTGAGCTACGCAAGCTCCTTACTGTTCAAATGGGTGACGAAGTTTTCAAGGTGAACGATTCAGTGAGGGCTATGCTAGAGAACCCGGTACTTGTTTTACGCCGATAGTACAAGCAGAAAGTTACAAAAGGAGTGCATTCTCTTCCCATTTCCTCATACGAGGTGTATATTTTGGGTGAAGATGAAGAAGCCTCAGAACTGGACATGGATCCTGAATTACTATTAGAGCAAGGTGCTGCAGCAAAGGAAGCCGGAGAACCAGAAGTTGCGGCTAGAATTTACAATGCTGCAGGCAACATCTACATGTCTGTTGCAGAATTCGAAGAGGCTCTTCCTGCATTCGAAATTTCCTTGAATTTGTACAAGGAACTTAAGGACGAAACAGGGATTAGTGATACGCTTTACAATTTGGGTGTTGCCCAAATCAATCTGGAACAATGGGATGATGCGGTTGCAACCTGTACCAATGCAGTCAGTCTGTTTGAGAAGATGAAAAACCAAGACGGAATTGCAGATTCTACATATGGTCTTGCCCTTGCAACACTTGGCAAGGGTGGCTTTGATGAAGCACAAGAGCTATTCAAGAAAGCCCAAAAGGCATACAAAACTGCCGGTAATGAACAAGGTGTTGCTAGTACCATTATGGATATGGGTAGTGCCTATGCTGACAAAGAAGACTGGATTAATGCTGATAAAACATTCAAGAAGGCACTTGCTGTTTACAAAGAAATTGATGATAAATCAGGAATCGCAGATGCTCTCTCTCTACTAGGTGACATTGCAGAAATGAATGGCAATCAGAAAAAAGCGACAGAGCTTTTTGTTGAAGCTGCAGAAAACTATCTTGCAGCTGAAATTTTCGATATTGCTCGTGAAGTAGTTGATCGTGCAGAAGGAAAAATGTGGGATATCCCGAAAGCCACTAGAAGACGTCTACGTCGCACAATAGATGATATCCGAGATGCTCTACCAGAAGAAGTCGAATCTGATGATGATGATGAGGTTGACGAAGATTTGCTTGAGTTCGTAGACATGGAATAGACTTTGGCTCTCCGATAACATGTGGGAAAACTCTTTGTGTGTTTCTTGTATTTCAAGAGTCGACCGTAAGAGGAGTCCCACCAATTGAAAGGCCCAAGAGAGAAATCAATTGTAGTAATGGTTATTCTTTCCCTTCTGATACTGTATGTTCTGCCTGTAGGAA
>CAYMLT010000045.1:0-15454 GCA_964391265.1 uncultured archaeon | reverse complement strand
TTCTGCTATATCATTATTTTTCCATGGTTTGTCCTGGAAGTAATCGAAGAAGTCTGCCTCTACGTGGGATAATTCTTCTAACGGCTGGCCACGAGCATTCATTTCCTTTATTATCGGCAGGAGGTTATCAGCAGGGTTGTCGATGAAGAGCTTCAGAGCATTTCTTCCCGCCTTAGCATGATACTTGACTCCTGGCAATTTTGTAACCTTGTCAACCAGTATTGTTGATAGGTTAGGAAGGACCACTCTGAGAGCCTCACCTTTACCCGGTAATGTTGAGATGAGCTCCAATGGTGTTCCGAATTGACTTACATGTCCATCTTCTAGTAGAGTAACACGAGTGCAATAGTCGACAATCTCAAGATCGTGACTGATAATCACCATGGTCGTTCCAAGTTCATAATTAAGCATCTTGAGATAATTCAATGTTTCATGTCTGAGATGAGCATCTAGGCCAGTAGTAGGTTCGTCCAGTAAAAGAACGGGGGGATCGTGAATCATCCCGAGGCAGATGGAAACCCTCTTTCTTTCTCCTCCTGATAACTTGGAACTTGTTTTTGTCATTAGATCCTCATCAAATCCAAGAATCTCTAGCACATCACGTGCCCGCTTTTCGATTTCCTTTGGTCGCATTCCATAGCATCGACCAAAGAATTGTGCGTTCTCGAGTGCGCTAAAATCCCAGTACATGCTGAGGTGTTCAATCTGTGGAACATATCCCACCAAGAGGGATATCAAATAGCTCTTCTTCGTGACATCATAACCACCTACAAATGCCTCTCCATCCGTGGGGTTTATCTGGCCAGTGAGAACTCTCAGCACTGTTGTCTTCCCAGCTCCGCTTGCACCAATTATCCCTAGAAATTCCTTCTTGTTCGCGAAGAAAGACACTCCCTTGAGTGCATAGAAATCACCGAATGCGACTTTTAAATCAATGATGTCAATCTCTCTTTCAGGATGGCTGCTCATGCTAGAAACCTCCAATCCTATTGCTGATATCATCAAATTGCTTACTGGCTCGTGTCAAGTCTTCCATGATACTACGCATTGCCTCAATCTTCTGAATCTTGTCTACATCATCACGATTCATCAATTCATTCATCATTGTCATTGTGGCCCGTAGCATATTCAATGTGTTATCAATATCCTGTCCAAGTACCGCATCTATTTCCGGGATCCTGTAATGTTTCCCTTTTCTTTTGCGAGTCCAGTATAGACCGATTATGAGGGCCCCAAAAGTTCCGAACGATGTGATATATGCGACCTGAACCAATGTCAGGAGCGGCTCGGATTCAGATGTCGTAGGAGCTGCATCTGGTTTGTAGAACTCGAAACTGATACTAGCATAGGTTCCTGCATACTCATCTCTCACGACGATGAATATTGCATTGATTGTTCCTTCCTCTGACCAATATGAAGGTGTGAATTGTGTTGAGTAGAGACCATTCTCAACAAAACCTGCAATAAAGAATGAAAGGTTGCCATTTGGTAGTTCAAAGGCAACCGCTACTGTGAGATCATCAACAGGTTCTCCGTAGTAATCTGTAATCTCCAAATTGATGTACACACTCTTACCAACCTCATATAGAGTTGTATTCTCCGCTAGGCTTGTCACGCAAATCAGCGTGTTTTCTAAGAGGTATTTTATCAGATTATCAAGAATGATTGAGTTGTTGCATTTTACGAGATTCTTATTCATGAAAATCCTTGATGACCCAAATATGGTAATTTCAGGAGATGATTCATCTACAAGAGCTACTGTCCGATTATTCAGCATCACTGAAGCTTGAGACTGGTTATTGTAGATATACGTCCCGCCTCCAAGCCACATTGACTCGACACCTGCACCTAGCAGAGACCCCCTGACAATCTCCGTTGTGTTCTCTTCTTTGTGTTCACCTGCCACGAAATAACCATACTCCATGAGTAACGAATTCAGAATTGTCAGGTTTGAACGTTCATTGTTATCTCCCAGGACGATCAGCTTTCCACCATTTGCTGTATAATCTCGGATCGTGTCAATTTCGCTTTGGTTGAATTTCTCTGTTGGCGCAATTGTAAGTATTGCTGCTGCCTGTGAAAGCAATGTTCCATCTAGTGCCATACCTGGTATTTCCATTATCTGTATGCTACTATCTGCTAGCCGCTTTTCCATATTCGAGAGTGCAGAAAATGTAGTCATTCGAATGGAATCAAACAAGCTTGATATATCTCCGAGGTCCCCGATGTCACCTATTCCTGAAGTGTCCATTCCCCCGATGTCATTCTGTGCCAATGGGAAAGGAAGTCCCCCACCAGTATCGTTTCCCAGATCAGTTCCTAAATCGATGTTAAATCCGCCTGATCCTCCCAGAAGAGACCCAAACCCCCCTCCATGAGCAGTATCAAGCATTACTATTGCCCGCGGATACTCAATGACCTTTTCCAAAGTGACATTGGCAGTCCACCCAAGCTCTGTTTCTAATACATAATCGCATTTATGATAGCCGTCCATGCCAATTGGCGGGACTAGAAGAAACATTGAGAAATTGTAGATACCGGTGACGCTATCTGCTGGTGTAAGTGTTGCATTTCCCCAATCACTTGCATTTCCCACATTTCTAACGGTCACGTTTCCTAAATCCAAAGTGGTTGAGAGCATTATTGTGTACATTCCAAAATCAGTGGGAAATCGAACGTCGAAGGGAGCATAAGGCAAAGTCTTTGGAAACACGGATGCTGATGGAATCGGATTCACGACGAAGACATCTCGCTGGACATAATCGTCCAGAATCTTTACTATCGTTGAAGTTAGTGAACTTATTCCACTTAGAGAGAACAACCCTGTGAGTATGCCCGTCAAGGATTCAACTCCGATTGTAGAAATCCAGAAGGCGGTATGAATTCCATTCTCCTCGGGCCTCCACTCGGTATGAACAAATTCTGCATGAAACGGATCAATCTCATTAAATGTGGCATACTCTGCAAAAACGGTCCCTGTTCCATTGTTTTCTTTTATAATTGCAAGTGCAGCAAGTGCATCAGAGGTTTCAACTCCGACATTCATAATGATTGCATTTGATTCGTAGGTTTCTCCCGTTTGCGCTACTCTCGGGATATCAGCTTCTACCAGAATGAAATCACCTTGCGCCGTATAGCTTGCTGGAGGTGCTGCCCGCCACATTGCATCTATTGAAGCGTCTAAAACCGTTCTGTTCTCACCGAATCCCATTGCGATACTAACGTTTACTGGATTTCCGGGATAGATCCTTCCAAAATTCCATTTCATTCCCAGTCCCACTTCACCGTCAAAGGTGGTTGTCCCTGTGAGATCATCGTTGGTGATATGTGAAGATATTTCCGAAGAATTTCCAACCTCAAAGGCATCCAAATCTCTACTTGAATTAACCCCTATGTAGAAATCTCTGTAATCCTCCGAGATGCCATAGGCAAAGAGCTGGTGGTTATTTAGGGAGTATTTTCCGTGATCATCAATCCCGTCACCAAAGAGGTCAAGAGAATAGGAAAGATAGAGGCTTACGTTGTCGATTGGCCCTTGTCCCATATTGAGAATGAACGGAGTAATCTTGAATGCCGTCAGAGGTAATGTACTATTTACAGTGAAATTGTACGATTCTACTACCAATGTGACGAAAAATTCGTCTTCGTATGAAAGGACTCCTACCCATCTGCCATAGCCAGTAGCATCCTGGCTCCCACCTAAGAGACCACCAAGGTCACCTATCCCTCCAAGTCCTCCGAGGTCTCCAGTGTCCGCACCTCCTAGAAGACCGCCTAGAAGGCCCGTAAGTCCTGCAAGAGTGACACTATGCAACTCCCGCTTTACATCGAAACTCATCAGACTAGTGGCGTTCATATCATTCCACTTTAGATACAGCGTTCCCATCAACATATGGATGTCCATACTGCCTGCGCGAGAGTCCATAACCAATGTTGATGTACCATAACTACTCATCATTAGGATTGACGACGCATTACTTCCGCTTGCACCTAGGAATCCAAAGGAGAGGAGTGCAGAACCAGTAGATCTTGAATGTGGATCAATTGGAGTTTGGCGTCTACTCAGGTATTCGAAAGCTGCAGGAAGGTTCAGGAGCCCTGCACCTGCGTCATTTGCACCATATGGTAGTATTGTCGCGGTATCGCGAAGGACGTTGCCAACCACAATCGGCGTCGCCCTATCAAAGGCTTCCATGAGTAGTGCAGCTGCACCAGCCACTATAGCAGCAGCGGCAGCAGTTGTGTCAGATGCTTTGTAGTAATCATCTATATTCACACTGGTGTCTTCTCCTCCGCTGAGTCCTCCAAGCAATCCACCAATGTCAACACCGCCCAAACCAAGCCCTCCTAATCCCGCTCCTATTCTTGCTCCAACAACTCCAACGCCGGGAGCAACTAGATCTGGTTTAGTATTCATTGAGAGAGAAGGCCCTCTACCCGAGAAGTCGGCAACTTCTTGGTTGGCCGTATCATATGCACCGACTGTAAAGCATTCCAGACCGCCCCCTGGGGACATAATTGTTAGATAATCTGGGCCATCATCTCCTGCAGCAGCAACCACGAAAATCCCTTTTTCGACTGCCGCCTTAACTGCTTGAGATACAGCATCATTTGGAGCACCAAATGTGTTGAATGGCAAGAGAATAATATCTGCCCCATTTGTGGACGCCCATTCTATACCGGATACGATCCAGCTTGGAAGTGCAAGGATGCCACCAAGTGTGACCTTACCTGCAAGAAGAGTCGCTCCAGGGGCGATGCCTGAATACCAGCCTTCAGAGGCATTACCTGTTCCTGCGGCAATTGAGGCTGCATATGTTCCTGAGCCAAGTATGTCTGTGGGAAACGCATCAGCTTCAACGAATGATGCATATGCTGCCACTTTGGTGTCACTTGTACTGGAATTATCATCAAAATCATCAAGGTCTGGATGTCCAGAATCGATTCCTGTATCCAGAACTGCCAGAACAATGCCACTTCCATTGTAGCCCATGTCCCACAAATCTTTGGCACCGACTACTTCTGCCATGGACTCATACTCGTCATCCGCTAATATTGTGCTCGGAGGTACTGGAATTGGTTTTACATCAAGCGCTTCGTTTGGCCAAATACTTGAAACAATTGCATTCTTTGCAAGTTCAAGCAACGACGTTCCTATTATTCGTATACGCATCATGTTGAGGTCTTCATAAACCTCAACGACGTCAGCGTACTTTTCTGTGAATGATTTTGCATTCTGAAGCTGAAGGTTGGCAAGATCTTCGTCATAGCTCACAAGAACGTCCACTTCATCTTTGCTGTTCATCTGAGGCACTAATGAATCATGTATCTTGTCTTTTGGATTCTGAGCCTGAGGTATTTCTGTGTCAAGAGGCGCGAGAATTGTAAATGAACTTGCTACCATCAAGAAACACAAGAAAATTGCCGTTGTTCTTAACGCTCTCACTCTCATTCCTCCAGCATAAGTCAATTCATTTCTCAATAGTCCCTGAGATGAGACCTCTGGTAATGGCGATGTAATAGTCAACCATGTCTGCTACAGCCTTGGTCTTTACTATCTTGACCGCAATTTCCTTCTCGTTAAGCGCGGTTACGCACCTCTCTGCAACAACCTCGAGGGGCTCTTCTGTAAATACCTTCAGAAGTTCTCCTCGTTGCAGAACAAATTGAGCCCCTTCAACTTTTTCCAAGGTTTTCATGGCTCGAGGATCTACTTCTTCTAATACAATCCCTACTGCGAATCCCTTAGATGGCATTGTTTCTTTCAATGTTGTAGGTTTTCCAAAAGAAACCAGACTCTTGCCACGCATGAAAACTGCAACCTTATCGCAGAACTCTGCTTCAATGGGATAGTGAGTAATAACAATCATTGAGGTGCCATATTCCTGATTGATATGATCAAGGAAATGCCAGAGTTCATTCCTATTATCAGGATCCAAGCCGCTCGTTGGTTCATCCATTAAGAGCACTTTTGGTCTATGCACCAAAGCAATGGCAATTGATACTCTCCTTTTCTGCCCTCCACTTAGCTCCTTTATGGGTTGATTTCCCTTCTCCAGTATTCCAAAGTCTCTGAGAAGTGTCTTGCCTTCGTTCACAAGCTGCCATTCAGGGATGTTGTACTGTTTTCCAAAGGCAATTATATTTTCCAATGAAGTGAACGTATCGTACATGTAATCCAAATCTTGAGGACAATACCCAAAGAAATGCCGTACCTTCTGGGCATTTCGGGAATCAATCCCAGCTATCCTGGCAACCCCTGTACTTGGAATATCACCAATCAAAGCCTTAACAGTGGTTGACTTGCCAGCTCCTGATTCTCCAATGACTGCTAGCATCTCTCCTTCTTTTATGGAAAATGATACATTCTCAATGAGTTTTTTTCCGCTCTTGACAGTGACCGTTAGATTCCGACATTCTAGAACATCTCTATAGGCCGTAGCTTCCACCCACAATGATGGTTGAACATATACTTTGTCAGCGAAAATTGTCATATTTGGATCTGTTCGTGGTCCAAGCAACAACTGCGGCTGCGCAATCGTGTAAATCTTGGGATCTCCGACATCTTCTTCAGGTTCCACTCGAATCTCTAAGAATCCTTCAGGTAGTATGGGTTCTAGAATACGGACCGAAGATCCAACTAGTGTACCTTTAATCATGATAGGAAGCTTATCTGATGCTCTCTTCCCCCATACCGTACAAATAATCTGACGATTCTGTTTCATTTTTACGAGGTCTTTAACAGCCTGTTGAAGTTCACCGCCAATAAAGAACATGTCATCAGATAGGTTCCTCTTCAAGTAGTTCTTAACAGTAATCTGACTCACTGCTACATCCTCGGTTGCAGAGCCGCGTCCTCCCACCGTTAGGACTTTTTCCAATTCTGTCTTCTTTTTCTTCCTGAGATCTTCCTCAACAAGAATGGCTAGTCTCCTATTGATGACTCCTTTCTTGAAACTGAGAATCCTGCCACGAAATCTTACGTTCTCTCCAGTTTCTTTCAGCATTCCCTCTACTTCACAGTGAAGTTCTCGATCTTTTCGAATTACACACCAATCGATAGCCTCTGTAATTCTAGCCCCGGAGTAGTATGCTTCTTCTACAAATGAGGGAACTGCTTCGACACTCGTAGATGCGTCTTCATTATTCCATACCATATCTGTCACCTATCCTAATGTTGGCTTTTTCGAAAAGATATACGTCGCTGCAAGTATTGCTGCAACAGTGAATACTCCTAACTTAAAGATTGGAAACAACACATCCTGTAGCGACAGTCCTTTCAATGTTGTATCTAGTAGGAGCTTCATCCCCTGATTCAGTGGTAAGTAATCATCGATTGCCCCAACGTCGATAAAGAACCCCGAAAGGATAATTGAAGCAAATAGTACAAAAAGGAACATTTGATTTGCCTGAAGCCTCGTTCCTGCTAAGGCCGATATGAGCAATCCTGTTGTGGAACCTGTCAAAGCTATTAGGCTCATAACAATGACCAAGGTAAGAAAATCTGTATTTAGAGCCAGATCGAACGCTATCACCCACAGGGAAATGAGTAGTAATGATTGAAAGAATCCTATGATTAGATACCCCAACACCTTGGCGACGATAACTTCGAGTCTATTTGTTGGGGTAAGAAGCATTCTTCTGAGTGGCGTATCTCCAACAATTGATTGTGCCGCTGTCATTGCAATGCCAAGATATGATGAAAACACAATAATGAATGAACCAAACACACTCTCAATGTATCCTCCTGGTGGCGCAAACTCTGTTATCAATTGAGGAAATACTTCAGAACGAATCCAAAGCTTACTGACTCTAAATAGAATCGTTGCACCTTGGACTGTTCCTTGTATCGCAGCCCCTGAAAACAGGTCAGTTGCGTCAATATGAAGTTCGACATACGTAGGCTCGTTCAAAGTGAGGTTTTCTTCAAATCCATCTGGGATTACCACGTAGCCGTCATTTAGGCCATTGTAAAGGTCCAGGTATGCTTCATCTGTGCTGTTATACATTATGATTTCGCCTGCAACCTCCCGTAACGCATCCGTATAATTCTCGGAGAGATCAGGTCCGTCATATGTTCGTGTGGTATCGAGATCGATAACACCTAGAATTATACCTGTGGACGTGTCATTCGTTTCAAGAGCAGCTCCACTTCCTGGATCAATATTCTCCACCTCTGTAGATCCCAAATCTGTTTGATCACTCACATAGGCAAGCATACCAATAAGTGCTACCGGAAGAACAAAAATCAACAGCAATGCAACTTTATCTTTGACAATCAATCTCATCTCTTTTGCAACCATATTTCGGATTCGTCTGGATGGTTTGGCAAAGACTTCAGCCATACTGTTCCCTCGCTAGCGTGTCAATATTGGGACTTCAGGAAGTACCGATTTCTAGTGGTTCGACATTGTTTTGACTATTAAGGTTTGGCTAGTCCTCTTCATGCTTTCACAATTGCTTGTCCTATGATATCTGCATGAAACATAAATAGAATGAGCTCCTCCGAACATCTAATGTGACTTCAAGAGTATACACCTTATGAGGTTCTTGATTAATGAGTGCTGCAAGTCTAGTCCTCCAAAAGCTCAGGCGAATAGCCCAAAGAAATCGTATGAATATACCTGATTCCAAAGGGCTGAATGGCCTCGAAGAAGAGCATCTCCTACGGGCCGGTCTTAACGCAGCATTTTTTGCAACAGCAGAAAAATGGATGCTGCCTGAATGGGCTATCAAAGGACTTTGGGTTGGAGGGTCACGTCGAAAAATCGAAGATGCCTTTGCAAATGATCAATTTAGAAACTGGATGGTCATTGGGGGCCCAGGTTCCTCATCCTATGCAATAGCTGACCGTACAGGACTTACCACAATTCGTGATGAATGTGGTTCAATTGAATTTTGGCCTCAATTCAATGAAACTGAATTTCCAGCTTTGCAAGAGAATAGCGGCATTCGAATGAATCTAGTGTCTGTTGATGACCAGATGTACGAATGGAAGATTGCATCGGGTCCAATTGAATTTGACCGCCTTCTATATCATGTAGATGAAGATGATAAGGAGTATATATTCCATGAGATCGTGTTGAGAAATGTTTCATTAGAGCCACAGGAGTTCACTTTCTATGTTTCAATACGCCCATTCTCTATTCGTGGTGTTGAGCCCATTGAAGCAATCAGTTCCAATGAAAATGGCACACGCATATTTGTCAACAACACTCTGGCAATGATTGCGGATAGACCACCAGCTGCTTTGGTAATGGATACTTTCGATAATTCCAATCTACTGGAATTGTGCCTCGAAGATGGGAGAATTGATCAGAGTTATACCGAAGCTCGCGGGAAAGGAACTGTTGTGATGCGATATACCCTGCCTCTACGACCTGCGGGCATCAAGCATATCATATTTGCATCTCCGCTCTTCTTATCCACTCCAACTGATGAGGTATTCACAACCAGTCTCAGTCCACAATTACGTGATGAAGCAGTAGCTAATTGGTTTGACTTTAATGATGATAGTCCCAAGGGGAATTATCCCGATGAGGCTATCTCAATTGCAGCTGCACAAGCAAAAGCTTCTCTTGTCATTCAGGCTCGAGAACATGTAACTAGAATGACCCCAGACGAGCTCGTTGAGAACGCCATAGATGTTGCAAGAATTCATGTTGCACTTAATCGTGCTGGATGCGTTGACATTGCCACTAGCCTCGCAGAGGAAATTGTTAGCAAATTTGAAGATAATGAATCCGTGGTGAGTAATGCGATTTCTCTCATACCGCTGGCTTGGGCATTTTTAGAGATACAACCTATTCCCTCTACAATATCGCCGTCAAATAAAGTAGGATCATTTATCGAAATATTAGGCCGCTCCGTACAGGTAATACTCCAATCTAATCAGGAGAATCAATTGAAAGCCTCTGAACCTGGCCCAGTTGGTGATTTGATTACTCCGGGATATTTTACAGATGAGGATGCTCCTCTATCCATGATTGAAGAAATCACGACTCCTACCCCCTCTTCTGAACCGGTTCATAAGGCCCCTCCGTCTACATTGAAAAACATCTTGGACTCCGTCTGGATACTATCAGCCGCAGAAGTGCATCCGAATCTCAGCGACGCAACGAATGACACAATCCAAGCTTATAGAGAGATGGTTGAGGAACTATCATCAGAGGCTATTTCCAATCATATATGGTCAATTGAATCATCTGATGATATTGATTTAATATTCGATTTGATTGGATCTTTTGCCCTCCTTAGGGGCAACCATGTTCATATTCCTCTAATCAAAGCCTTAATTGATGAAGTGCGTGAGAATTGCTTGTTTCGTGGTTTTGTAAGATATCCTAAGCCAAGCATGCGTGTGTCAAGTTATCTTCGCTTACGTCTTGCGAATGCGTTGGTACTGCTTAATGATCGAAATGAAGTTGAAACGGCCCTTGAGAAACTTACTCAATGTCTCTCCGAATACTATGTCCTACCAGATTGGGTAGATATCAATTCAAAAGGTGGTTCGTTTGGTGATGGATGCAGTTTGATGGCTGCTACTGACCTCCGTCTTCTTCTTCGTGATATGCTTGTTTATGAAAGGCGTGGCAACATGTACGTTTTTCCGGGCGTTCCTGAGCCCTGGTTCATATCAACTAGTCCGCTTGTAGCAAATGGAATTCCCACACAAGGGGGATTGGTGAATTTGGAAACCGGTGTTTCAGCTAACCAGCACCAAATAGAAATCGAACTTGAATCTCTTCCCGAAGAAATTGAGGTCTTTCTCCCTTCACATATTCCTCTTAATATGGTCAAGGTTTTTGGTGGAAGCATAATTGAACGATACGAAGAACCAATAAAGAGGATCCGTTTGGTTCCCTTGTACGAAAGAGTGGTGTTGACCTTTCATAGATGAATCGGCATCCCTATGAAGGATAGGTCTTCCGCCATTATTGTGAGGAAATCGAATCCCTACCTACTATTGGCAATCATTATCCTACTTTGGGGTGCAAATTTCGTAGTAGCCCGAATACTGTCAGGAATTGATCCTATACGTGTTTCCGGAATTCTGTATGCCTTCTTCCGTTATTTTCTTGGAGCACTGACCATGATTGTTGTGCTAATTGTGCAAAAACGAAAAATCGGAGAAATCAAGGAGGGTGTATCTCCTCATATTCGTATGCTATTACTCAGTGCTCTTTTCTCTGCAATCTTTGTGATTGCGACTCACACAAGTGCAGAATTCATTCCCTCTGGAACAACATCAATAATAGTTAACCTTAGTCCAATCGTTGTACTCGTTTTTGGAGTTTTATTCCTGAAAGAATCATTGAGTCCCCTTAAGGTCGCTGGTTTTCTTCTGGGGATTGGCGCAGGCTTGATTTTTCTCTGGGCAACTTTGAGTATTAGTTCTGGATTGGAATGGGGAATCCTTCTTGCCATCCTAGGTATGTTTGCTTGGGGAGCTTACACTGTGACTCTGCACTATCTTGAGGGAGTGGATCCGTATATGGTGATGACTGTCAAACATGTGACTTCAACATTGATAATCATACCACTTATTTTTCTATTAATCATGGATAATGTTGGGTTAGTTCTTGTATGGGACTTGTGGACGGTCTTAGGACTCACCTTTGCAGGAGTTCTGGCTTCTGGCCTTGCTTATGTTCTCTATTTCACGGCAATTGAGATTCTTGGAGCGGCTCGCGCTTCATCATTCCTCTTTCTTATTCCGTTTGTCAGTGTTGCAGGAGATTTCGTGCTTGGCGAACCGCCTCACATAGTATCACTCTTCGCAGGAGCAATAGCGGTAGTTGGAGTTGCCCTTGTCAAAATGGGATCTACTGAAGTATCGCCAATTGAGTAGTACATTTCATCTATTCTCCTCAAGTTTATAACAAGTAAAATGGATTTCACATGAGGGGATAGTTTCATGCAAATCAGTATTTGGTCACTGGAACTGGTACTCTTTGTTTTTCCTACCTTGTTATCTGTACTCCTTTTCAGATGGTTTGCTATCGCCTCATATCGAAGGACACGCGCTAATGCTCTTCAACCAAGTCATTCTTGGTTATCCTCTATGGGACAAAAGTTGGCAGACTCTAGAAATTTCAAATTTACCATCATTCACTCAGCTCTACTGACTGCTGTAACCATTATAACCCTAGCATATTCGGCATCCATTTGGTATCATATCCTATATCAAGGAGTCGATTCTATCACACCAATCGGAGTTCTTCCTGGATTTCCAATTGTTGCAGTATTTGTCTGCTCCGGCCTGTTATATGTCACGATGACATCACGAGGGCTTTCATGGTGGGATGCAAGTATTGTTTTCTTCAGATTCTATGCGTTTCATTACCGCCGTTCATACATGAAGGACCAGATTGTTTCCCTTATCGAAGAGATTGATGTGGGGATTGATGATCCTTACCGGGCTTTCCTTACTCTCCAACGGCTATTCAGACATGAATTCAAGGCTGGCGAAGTAGCACGGGAGATAGTTGAGCAAGAAGACCCAAAGCTGTATCAGGAGATGGAATCCGCAATCTTGGAAGGAGGCAAGCCTCGTCGAACAAGCGATTTACTTCTTGCAAGCTCTTTCATTTTCTTGCTCTCCTCAATTCTATTTCCAGTAATCGGTATTTCCATCTACTCACTGATAACTCTCAAAGAAATCTTGGCTGATACCTTCTTCACGCTGTTTTTTGCATTATTTCTAATCTGGATGATCTGGTACTCTCTTGAGCTACCAGAATTAACATCGGCTTCCTACAAAGTGGTTAGGGTGGATGTAATCTCCGCAAATAACACATCATCAATGAATTGAGTGCACAATTTTCGAGTCCTTTATATCTCAGGCTTTTAGGAGTAGGCAAAAGAGTTGAACATATCATGACTAATCCTGAGAACCTGCTGCAAGAAGCTGTTCTTTTGCACCAATCCTCTGACTTCAAGAAAGGTCTGAAAACCGCAGAGAAAGCTCGAAAAGGATTTTTGAAAGATAATAATCCTGGACGAGCGATTGAAGCCCTTCGCGTAATGGGCGATTGTGCTCTCAATGCTCGCGACTTTAAACTTGCTCAGAGATTATATGATGAACTGCTGAGTGAAGCAGTAGGCAACTCGAATCTGTTTTGTCAGGCTGCTGCTTGCTGGGGAATTGGTCAAATTGCATCACACAAGATGAATCATGAAGAAGCTCTTGACTCTTTTCAAACCGGATTGAAAATAGCACGACAAATTGCTGACAAGTGGTACACCGGGTGGAATGCGTTTAGTATGGGCAATGCCTGTCGAGGTCTAGGTCGCCTTGATGAGGCAACCCCTCTGTACAACGAAGCAATTGCCGCCTTTCAAGCTATGAATCAAGCCAATCTTGTTTCCTGGGTTGAGCGAGCTTTGAAGGATATTGGTGGAGAGATTGCCGTGCCAGCTCCAGGAGATGTAAAAGTATGGCTTTGTCCAATGTGTGGATCAAAATTCCCTCCTGCTCAAGTTGAAGTATTGAAGAAGAGCAAATCTGTCAGATGTGAATATTGTGGCACTACTGTGGGTTAGTATCGTAGTCCATTAGAATTGAATTTGTGTTGCCGTCCCATCATCGTGCCACTCATAGACATCTACATAACATTTGTGATTCTTTGGAGTACCTCTGTTTCCGCGGCCTGCGAATATGTGTGACCCATCCACAAATAAGGCTCCCTCTTCCTTTGGCAACTTATCTAAGTGCTCTCGTACCTCGTCAGGTATCTCGCGTGCTATTATTACTGCTCTGGTTGGAAAGTATGGCACAAAAATCATCTTGCCCTTCTTAATGACTCTTATACCAAAGCTATCCAGCAAGTCCAGAAATTCCATGACCTCTTCTTTGGACATCCTCCCTTCTGATACTTTGCAAAAGATGTTGGATTTCGAATAAGCTTCGTGCGCTAATCTGCTTGAATTTGGGGATTCGTCGTCATCATCGTACCTAATTCCAAAATTGACGAGCATATCGATTGTGCTTTCTGCACCAATTTCTTTCATCAACCTTGGTTTAATGGATATGCTTCCACCATATTTCTCATGTACAAAGTTCGCGATTCTACTGATGAAGGGATTTTTTATCTTCTTCATGAATTCATCAGCTATTGCACGAAATTCGGTGTAGTCTCTTTCTTGAAGGCTATTTGTTCCAATTTGCATATCTTCGAACTTTCTGCCCATTTCAAGTGCAAGAGAGTGAGCCTCTTGAAATTCCCTTTTAATTGGAGTAATCAATGCTGTGATGGTATCCTCTCGGGCAGCAAGAATAATCCTCTTCTCTTCTGTAGTGAATGATGAGAGCCCTCCGAGATTGAGGTCTCTTGAAAAATGAGTTATTGCCGTAACAAAACTGGAGAATCATGAGGCATCCACTCCTTTTTTCAGCCGAGAGAATAGGGGAATTCCTGATTTCGAGTCGAAAATAACGACTCCTTCTATGTCCATAATTATGCAGCCTCTGACGGGTTCCGGCGGTGGCCGCTAATGATTCCTATTAAATGATATTCGTAGATGCAATTCTTGGATTTTGTTATTTCTTCACATGTTCTACTAGAGGCTGTTTTATTAGTTTCTTGAATATCTTGGAATTGTAAAACTCTGCAAGTCGATTTGTGCATGGAACAATTGCACATCTTGAACAGAAGTATTCTGCAAGAGCCCTTATGCCACCTATTCTTGTTGCTATGCCCATAAACTCATCATATGATGGCGCAAAGAAAAACGCCTTCTTGGATGCCATCCCTGTGATGGAGGTCATGAATATCTTCTCAAACGTTGGAACTGATAACCCCTCTCGAGCAACTAAATTGGACATTGTGACCATTGGTGCCGCAAGGGAGCATGAAAGAGAATAATGCCGTATTTCCCACTTCTTATCCGTCGCCGCTTCAATAAGTCCAGTTTCCCACATTCTGAAAAAATCGAGGCCCTCTTTTTTGTACCCATCTATCACTGGCTCTACAATCTTCCCTCCGAGGCGTTCCTTGCCATGACGGATTGGCAATCCCCTTGGAATGTGCGTTCCCTTACCACAGAATGTGTACCATCCGGATTGTTTCTTTCCTTTCAATAGATTATGTACATATTTGACAGATTCAATTGTTCGTTCAAGTTCATGAGCAGGGACCCAGATAGTATGATCCATACACCGAAGCTCTCCACAGAGAGCACATGGATATACATCTTGTTCTCCCTTTCCTTTTCCATACTCCAAACATTCTACACATCTATCCATTCTCTATCTACCCGGCAATATTAGGCAAATGCCTCCGGTTATTTCTTTCGTATGTCAGATACATAACCTGTATATGGTATTATTATGACCGTGTTTCAGGCTAAGAGAGTGGAATGGTTGTCCTTCTCGATGCGGGGTCTGAAGAATGGCCAATAAAATCTATACTTCCGATTTTCTGGTTATAGGCAGTGGACTTGCAGGACAGCT
>CAYMLT010000044.1:0-15508 GCA_964391265.1 uncultured archaeon | reverse complement strand
AAACAAGGAAGAAAAACCCCCGATTGATGAATCGAGGGACATGATGGTCTTGTGTTAGGTCTAAGGTTTGCGCATCTTGACTACCACTGCTATTAGTAATACCGCTCCTATTCCAGCCCCCACCAAAATGATAACTGCTGAATCCAGTGTGAACTGACTTGGAGCAACAGTTAGATTTGCTGCATTAGTGATTGTGACTGAATTCTGGAAAGTATCACTTACTAAGAGATCTATAGCATACCTACCTTGGGACAGATTGGTAATATTTGCGGTATAGATATCATCCTGTAGGACTGCCAAATCAACTTCGATTGTTGATACTGATAAATCGCGCTGGCCAAGATCATTGGTTGTGTATATCTTTGCACTGGCAGATTCTATTCCCGTTGCATCGGTAATTGTCGCACTGAGGGTTGTCGAACTACCCGGTTCAATAGTAGCGGAAGCAAGAGATACATCAGAAACATTTGGGGCATCTTCCTCGAATACTCCAACTGCAGTAGCGATTGCCTCGCACATTGCCAGACGATAGAATCGGCTTCGTACACCAGTTACGATATTTCCTTGAATGACAGGGGGTACTATACCGAGGTACGTAGCTCCAGCTGCCTCGTATTCACTTGTATAATCAGCATTGCCCGTAACATTTAGACCATCGATAACATCGGCATCTGCCAGCACTCTAACAGCACGGCACCAAGCTGCAACAATGACGCCCTCTTCAACTGCGGTACGAATCAAGTTTCGAGTAATTGTATCACCAAGAAGAAGAGCGTGAGAACTACCAGGCATAATTGAGATGCAGTCATATTCAGTCACATCATCAATATCTGAAATCAATATGTCTGAATCAACTGTTGTATCTGAACTTTGGTACGTGCATGGCGTAAGAGTGTCGGAAGTGCCTGCAATCGTAACAGTCCAGCCCCAACCCTCGAAAATCGGTCGAATAAAATGATAGTTCGCGCCATAATCATGGTCCATGATGAATAGGATACTCACATCAGATTGTGCGGGTTTCATGGACTTTCCCATACCATCCGCACGCTCAGATTGGAGATTCAGATTAGTGATTGGATTAATTGCGATTACGCTCATCATGAGAAAAATAGCAATCAATAGAAGGCCAATCTTTGTACCAGATCTAGTTATCCTCATGTCCAATAATAGATGCTGTTTAGTACTTAATAGACTGCTTTCAACGCAAGTTTTTGTAATTGCGTGCTATTCTAGCAAATTGACACTAGGAAAACATACAATAGCCATTTGCAGATGTGCATATCTATGTCTTCAGAGTCAAATAGATCGCGACAAATGGGTGGAATCGTCATTTCTGCCGTTCTTTTCGTTGTGTGGATATTTGTTGATATGTACATCTTCCCTAGCATAGGTGGCTCTCTGGGATACCCAGTCTTTGAGATTGTGGCGTATGGGTCTTGGTTTGTTCTGCTTTTGATTATACTTGGGATTCTGTCGGTCACAGATGCGATTCCAAGCAGGTCAAAAGAACAGGAAAATGTATCTATTCCACAATAAGAGGCGTCAATCTATCAGGCGCATTAAAGGAGAATATGAGTATGTCAATGGATGGAAAAGTCTGTATTGTAACTGGTGCAAATTCCGGAATTGGAAGGGAAACAGCTCTGGGATTAGTAAAACAAGGCGCACATGTTGTAATGCTCGTTAGGAACCAAGAACGTGGAAATGCTGCTAAGGAGTATATCATTGAGAAGGCATGTAGTCAATCAGTTGACCTAATGCTTTGTGACCTCTCAAGTGTAAGGGACATTCACCGTTTTTCCAAAGAATTTAGTGAAAAGTACGACCGTCTTCATGTACTAGTAAACAATGCGGGAGCAGTTTTTTCTAAACGCGATGTGACCTCTGAGGGATTTGAAAAAACCTTTGCAGTGAACTATCTTGCACCTTTTGTGTTGACACGCAATCTTCTACGCCTGCTGAAATCCAGCAGTCCTTCAAGAGTGATCGGTCTGACATCCGGTCTTCATGGGAGAGGAAAGATTGACTTAGAAAATCTGCAGAGTGAAGGAAAATACAAGGGAATGAATGCATATCAGAATTCCAAACTAATGGTTGTTCTATTTGTATATCGTCTGGCAAAACAGCTAGAAGGAACCGGAGTTACCTCTAATGTGGTGTCGCCAGGGTTTGTTGCTACCAACTTGGGTGGAGGTTCTGGAAGCCGAATGAATGAGATAATGTTCCGAATGATGAAACCATTCCAACTCACTCCAACTAAAGGTGCTGAAACATCTCTCTATGTTGCTTCTGCCCCAGAACTGGAAGGAGTTACTGGCAAGCACTTTACCAAATCGCAGGAAAAAGAATCGGCACCAATTACCTATGATGTCGACCTTCAAGAACGCCTCTGGAACATAACTGAAAAGCTTCTTGCCTAGAGAATCTGATCTTTTTTGCAATAGAGGAATGATTCATAAGGATTTACTGATGATTATTAACTATAGTTTATGCAAGGTCTTCAAATGAAACTAATTGAAGAGGCTATTGTTCAGTCCACCTTGGTACGAGCTGAGCCAGAGAAGGTCTATGATGCCATCACTACTGCGGAGGCATTAGATGGTTGGTTCACAGAAGGTGCAGAAATCGAACCAAGAGAGGGTGGATATATCAAGTTTAGATGGCGAAACTGGGGTGCCGATAAGGTATCTTCAGATGACGGAGGTCCTGTACTTGAAGCAGATCGGCCAAAGCGATTTGTATTCAATTGGTTCCCAGCTGGAGAAGAATATTCAACCACGGTTGAAATGGATTTTGAGCCTGCCGAAGAAGGAACCATCATTAGACTTCGTGAATCTGGGTATCGAGATGACCCTCGAAGTCGCAGAGCGATGCTTGCTTGTGCTGTGGGATGGGGAGAAGCTCTCACGCTGCTCAAATTCTATGTGGAACATGGTCATAGATATTAGGAACTTAATTCGCCAACATCATGAATCATCTTGGCATCTCAAAAGGAATTGAAACAGGAAGCTAACGAAATACTCCAAAGACTGAATCTAATGGGCATCCTTGAGAGATATGGAGATGCACAGGTAGTCGGAAGTGTTGTCTTGGAGCTTATTGTGAAGCTTGACTTAGACATTCACGTTCTCCTTCCGCATGGCGAGTTACTAGATGTTACAAACAAGATAACGAGCGAGCTGCTGAATACGAAGGGCATTCGCGAAGTAAGAATCACTGATTATCGAAAGACCAACAATGGCATCAAGATTGGAATAGATGAATGTCCTGCCCCTTCAGGGAACTGGACAATAGATATCTGGCTAACAAGAGATGTAACTGCAACAGGAGTCGCGAATACAAGGAGAATCAATGCTGAACTCACGGACAAGCAACGAGAGATTGTCCTGGAAATCAAACAGTATTACTATAGCAAGGGTATGCTGCGGGATGGCATTAGCACTCTAATCTACGAAGCTGTACTCAATGGTGTTTCGAATGTCGGGGAGTTTGAGGCAACCTCAGAATTCAAAGAGTATCAACGGAATCGATGATGCCCTTTTCGTACAAAATACCATCTCTAGAATCACTTAACATCTCACAATCAATAAGTAGTGCTGAGAGTATATGCCATTCACACCGTTTCACTTTGGACCTGCACTCTTGGCAGGGGTAATTCTCTTCCCCTTCTTTGATTTGGCAACAATGCTCATTGGGTGTGTCTTACTGGATATTGAGCCGATGCTTGTGCTCTTCCTTGGACTAGGAGGTCCGCTTCATGGGATCTCGCATACTTATTTGGTGGCCACATTGGTTTCGGTGGTAGTGTCTGCCATAATCTGGTTAGTTCGAGAGCCAATCAAGTCCATCATATCAGCATTTGGTGTGGTGCAGGAACCCAAGAAAATCAGGATATTCATCGCAAGCCTCTTCGGAACATATACTCATGTATTCATGGATTCTTTCATCTATGGGGAGATGAACCCATTCTTCTCTATTCTTGGTAATCCATTCCTTGGACTCATTGCGTCAGTTGTCATCTATCAGTTCTGTCTGTATTGTGGAATACTTGGCGTCGTGCTTCCATCTGGATAGAGCCATATCTTGGCAATCAGCTTGTCTTTGTCCCAAACGAATAGATTGGGCGTATCGCCCTCTGAATCAGTGATTATTACCTTCACTTCTGCATCGGCTTCAGGGATAGTTAGTTTGTCTGCCATCTAATCCACTTCTGTCTTCTAGTAGCATGAGAATCTTGCATATCTAGCAATATTTATATACAAATGATGTACAGTACTAAGTAACGCACAGTACAATGTGTTACATGATAAGGTGTATCGTACAATGATAAGTGTTCAAGGAAACGACAATTTTGCGGGTGGTGCCCTATGACACCAGAGTCAAAGAAGGCTCTCGAAGAATTCGAGCGCTGGAGTAAAGAAGTGAAGCGCGGTGCAGCTTCTCTGGCCATTCTTGCTGTTCTTGACGAACAGGAGGCATATGGATACGAGATAGTTCAGCAGCTGGTCTTCAAAGTGTCTTTCTTACAGCTTGAGCAGGGAACCGTATATCCGCTACTGAGACGGCTAGAACAGCGTGGGCTCTTGAACAGCCGATGGGATCAGAACGATCCTGCAAAACCCAAGAAGTACTACAGTCTAACATACGATGGTAGGAATGCTTTGGGAATGATGATGGAAACCTGGTCTGTGCTATCAGAAGAAATGAAGAAATTAAGTAAAGGAGTTGCATACTAAATGGCAGACAAGCCTATTGATTTGATTGAGAAATACCTAGAGCGTGTGAGGGTCTACCTCCCTCTAGGAAGCGACGATATTCTTACAGAGATACGAACCCACCTCATTGAAGAGGCAGAGAATCTTGGCAGGGGCGACCTAACCCATGGCTCTGTAATGCTGGCTGTTGAACGATTTGGAGATCCAAAGGACGCGGCTAACGAATGGGCGGGTACAGGCAAGAAAATCGGTCCAGTGCCAGCTGAATATGCTGCTCCACTTGTGAAGATCGCATTGACACTGATAGCATTGAGTGCCATCTTTATTGTGGGCGCGACCATGGTGAGCATTGCATATCCAGGATTCTGGGGAGTCATAAATTTTGGATATAGTATAGGAATGATGGTAGTGATGTCGCTCATCTATGCGGCCATCATCATTGGTGGTCTATCATACTTGGATAACCGAGAAAAGCCCCCTACTGAGAAGACCATACTGGAAAGCGTTCTTGGAATTGGAAGTGGTGCTTTCAAACCAAAGCCAAGATCAGATGCAGCAGCAGGTTTCTTCTTTGGTCTGGTATTCGCGGCGTTCATCTTGACTCCGTTTGTTCAAAATGTCCTCACTGCTGAAGCACTACTCTTCGTCAATGTGTTTGCAATAATCATGTTTGCAGAGGCAATTTTGAATCTGGTTTTCTTCTTATTTGGAGAGAACAACGTCAACCTTGTGCTTGAGGCGATAGTTGGAGTGTCATGGATCATTCTTTCTATGTTCCTGATTAACTTGGCATTCCCAGTAACTGGAGCTTACGGAAATATTGATGGGGTTTGGAGAATCATTTCATTTGAAGAGATGGCCCAGTTCATACCTGAATTCGACATCTTCATACCACTCAATTACATCTGGGTTTTCGTAGTCTTCATCATCGTCATCACAAACCTCTGGCATGTTCTCATGGCTTCAATGAAGATTCCTATGTACCGCCAAGCTGGTAAGGGTTGGTGGTGGCAAGGTGAGTGGGGTCAGAAACGCTGGAAAAAGTACCGCCGCTCCAAGCGCACATCAACCGAACGCGTGCGCGAAGACGATTATACGGCCCCCAACTATTAGACTATAACGAGAGTGCTCTGGCACTCTCCAATCTCTTTTTTATATTTCAAGACCGGAGTTGAGAGAACAAATTCTCAAGATTCTCAGCTTTCTCGTAGAATCCATATTTTCTCCATGCAGTAGCACTCATCTGCAGAGTTTCCCTTGCCTGGTCATAGTATTGAGGATTCCCCAATCGCTCCCAACTCTTTGTTAGAACGCTAATCAATGGAGTTCCAGTCATGGCAACTTCATAGTCATACTTCTTGGGATCTTGTATAGCAACGCGATTCAATGCTGTAACTATTTTCACAGTTTTTTGTAATTCTTGCTCGCTCAGCATGTCAGCAGCGAAGGATGCATTGAAAGTCGTAGACATGATATCATCACGACAGACAACTCCTTTTGACACAAACCATTCCTGAACTTCAAGAGACTTCAATACACATACTGAGAAGAGAGAGCTGCGGATACCCTCTGACAGCAAGCTGTAAACAACCGAGGCAAGTGTTGTTAGAATATTACCCATATTGGTGGCATATCCAAAGGGATCATCCTCACGAGTTTTTTCGATAATCTCAAGATTCAAGGATTTCATCATTAGATGAACAAGAAGAATTTCTTCATCTTTGAAGGCGTTGTCGTCCCTAGTGAGAATTGGACCGAGCGAGTTTGTTACGACAGAGATAGAGAAGCGAACATTACTCTTTGCCCACTCCTTTGTTGCCACATCAAGTATGTCTAGAATGAATTCTCCTATCTTCAGGATGTGTTCTTCTCGGTCTTTGCCCGTAGCTAGATGATAGTATTCTGCACAGGCAACTCCTAGACTCTGGAAAACACTGTCAATTGTGTGGGAGAATAACGGAAAATCACCAAGTAACAGACGTCTGAAATAACCCCAATACAATTGCAAAACTTCTCCAAGAACTTCTTTCCTCTCACTTATTGTTAGAACAGGGGATTCAGACAGAGCTGTAAGAAGTGTGATGTAGTTCTGTAGCTGAAGAGACCCTTGTAGCGCCAAATCTTTTGATGCAGAAGAGCGTTTTATACGATCCATGAATCCTTTCTTCAACACACTTCGTATTTGCTCAAGAATGCCCTCTATCCTGCCTTTGTAAAAACCCATTGTGTCTTTGAAGTCGTCATAGTTGGATACAGAATAGAGCTTCTCAAATATAGCATCACGGTCGATTATAGAAAACATATATGCTCGTGAAATATTGGATCTGCCCTTAAGATACTCTACAAGACGCTCGGCGAATTCTGGAATCAGTGTGATACGAATATCTTGGAACAAGAACGAATACAACAGGTCGGTCTGTCGATCTCCAAAATCAAATGCTTCTGCCGCAGCACGAAGAGCCTTGGTGTAGTCTGCAGAAGAAATTTTGAGCGATAGGAAGTTTGCTATGGCCTTACCCATCTCTGAAAATGAATCGTCAGCCTGAATGCCGGCTGCAATTGATTCCAGTTCATCTATTGATGGAGCAGAAGTCAAAGTCATAGAACGCGCGAGTTGACCCATCTTAATTGCAAATACCTTACCAGCATCATAGTCCAGGCCAAGGCTAGCTGCACACGCACGATCGTACTCGCCTATTATCGCAAATTTCAGAGCATTCTCAAGCGATGTTTCTGTTCTCTCTTTTAGTGCATCCCAATTTGAAACAAGTGAAGCAGCTGAAAGGGTCTGCTCAAGCGCTTCAATTGAACCTCGCAAATCAGGATTCGAATTGACCGCATCTTGTATAGGAGGCCAGACTAAGGATACTATCTCACTCAATGATGATTCGAGTGTATCTTTGATGAAGGTCTCTAATACGTTCTTTACGAGTTCAATATGCAGATCATTTACTGTGCCATCAGCGGGGGGAATCTTGGAATCGTCGATTTCCTCAGCAATTATTCTCATTAGACTGTCCATATAGTCCTCTGCACTGTCAACAAGGGCAACTAAAGTATAGCCTTTCTTTGATTCAGTGACAATCAAGGTGTTATCTTTGAAAGCGAGTTTTCTAACTTCGCCGCTTCCCATAGCATCGCATAGTGTTTTTGCTGCAGAGATTAGTGCTCCTATTATCATCTCTCCCTCTGTATCAACATAGGAATTGACAACAACGGGCACTCCGCCCTCGGTAATTACACCAATCAGTCGTATCATGGAAGCATCTTCAGTATTTTGATAATTGTCTGTAGACAACGATGGAGAAAAGGATTCTGGCCACGGTTTTTATTAGGGGGCTTCGTTCTGAAACCAACTGGATTACGCTCATGAATGATGAAGATAGATTCAAGGACGTCTATATTGTTGGACCTCAGGAAATAACTTTGGAAAATATCAAAGGCGATGGATACCTCTTGGACATTGGTGGAGGTGGAGAGGGAGTCATTGGACAACTTGAGGGTACCCGTGTTGTTGCAATTGACAGGAGAAAGGATGAGCTTGAGGAGGCGAATATTGGCGACTATTTGCGTATTATCATGGATGCTACTGACCTCAAATTCCTAGACGCGTCATTCCCCACAGCAACCGCATTTTTCTCGATGACGTATATGGATGATGAAACAAAAGAGAAAGTGTTCAAAGAAGCCTATCGCGTCCTTGCACCAGGTGGTGAGTTCCTTCTATGGGACCTCAAAGTCCCCAAAAAACCTGACGAGAGCAAACCAGTCTACGCTATTGGTCTGAAGATACACCTACCGAATACTACTATTGAAACTGGTTACGGATGCCCTTGGGAAGGAAGAGTACAGGATATGGCATTGTTTCAGAAGCTAGGAAAGGACGCAGGATTCAAAGTTAAAGAAGAGTCAGATGATGACAATATATTCTTCCTACGTTTCAGTAAGTCATAGAATCATTAGTAAGATATACACAATTTAACCCGTCGAGTGAGGCTTGACAAGCTCTTTCACCGATGTGATGAATAGGCCTAGCTGTTTCCTGGCCTTCTCGAGGTCTTCAACATCCCCTTGACAGAGTACGGGAAGTTCCTCCGTTGCGAACGCATACATGAGCGGAGGAAGTGTTCGAATGTCAACGGTGATTTCCCCTTTCTTATATGCATCCATTGCTCTATCCACTGTGTCGGAGAAGGTTTTTTGCATAACAAAGAGGTCCGGGCATGCACCTGCTCCACCTATCATGTCAATGAGTGCCTGGCAGAGTTCAAGCATATCATCAATGGGATCAGAAGTCATAACATTGCTTCGTCAAATTGCATCATATTGCTTTGCATGTGTTCAAGTTACGAATATGAACTAAAAGTGAGTGCACCAGAACTTAACGGATGTTCAGGGAATCATTAATAGTTGCTTTGTAATGCCCGTTCAAAGAACTTTGACAAGGACGTGCTTGTAAATGTGCAAATGGTGCCTCAAACATGGTGATGGCGGCAAGTGGTATGAAAAACGCCCGACTCTACTCCTATGAGCTAGCAGACGAGTACAACGCAAAGGCGTACCTCGAAGAGCAATGGAAATGGATTCTTGAAAATTGGTATCGTCTAAGCACAGCGTATTTCAATACGGGGAAACCTACTGTTGCATCATCTGGTGGAGTCAATCTCGCCTTTGAGGATGATGCCATTGGTTGGATAAAGAATAATTTAGAGCCAGTAAAAGAAGAGCAGGTAAAGAAGATACGAAGGTTTCTTGGAGCAATTGAATTATACTGTTTTCTAGAAGAGTGTGAAGCAAGAGCCAAGCTCATCGGTCATGGACCCTATCCACATAGTAATGATGAGATATTGGTGATGTCAGAGTTCACTCGAATGTATGATGGAAAGGGTGAACAGTGGTTGCCATGGTCGAATACCGAAGCAAGACTCCCATCCTCGTCTCTTGGGGTTGCAATGACCATAAAGAACGCAAAAGCCACGTTCGATGATATTGGAACAATGAACATTGAACCTGGTGATTATTCCAATCTTGTGACTAATGCCTGTGCCTATACAAAACGTGGCAACAAGGTAGTTCCTATTGGATTGGATGAACTTCCAGCGTGGGCTGAAGCTGCTGATGCGGCACAAACTGAACTCTACATGAAGTTCGCAGAGTGGGACAAGAAGACTGCTATGATTGCTGGTGCCGTTGCATACTGGCGTGGATTTGCGCGGTACACGGATCAAGTAGGCGTCACAGACAAGATAGACTGGACAATGGCCAAGCATATCGAAGACGAACATATACCCTTCTTCATGGATAACGATACGGACCCAGCATTCCTTCGCTTAGGACGCTTCGATGAGGACATAGCAGAAGATCCTACACTCTATCTACTGCCTAAATCCTAAAAAGATGCCCTAAGGGGAAAATCATTCATGCTTCGATTCAGTATGAACATTGTTGTTCATAACGGAAGGAGTCAAAAATGAATTCCATACGCACAGAAATTATTATGCGTAGAAGTGAGTGATTTCATTTGGATGAGTAATAACTCGGTCGTATAGGATATGAAGAATCGCACATTTTTCCCAATATCAGTAAGTATCCGTTTCTTACTTGCCATGTTACTGCCTATTGAAATCACGCTTAGCAGTGGAGTAGCGGGCACATATCTCTCAGGATTTGGCATGATTTGGACGCTCGTTGATGGTTTCTTCCAAATACACATCCTTTCTATTATCATGGCCACTGTGTTTGCCATCCCTGCGATATTATTCTGTATCTATTTCAAATACAAAATTGAAGAGGCATACCCTATCAAAACAGCATTGTTTGTATCAACTCTAGTTTTTGCGGCACCATTGGTCGGAATGCTAATACCCAGTGATACAACAATTTCAGACTACGGCCGACTAATGCCTGTGCCCGTAGTGTATTCTGTCGGACTATTTCTTGGATTTGTCTTAATGCCCTCTCTGAGATTCCTCATCATTTCATCTGGAAATACCATATATTCACTTGAATCTGCTTTTTCTTCGATTGCATTACTTGCGGTTATTGCAATTCCCTTTGTATTGTTTTATAGCTATGGGATTTATGCTTCAGACCAAACACTACTATCCTCAATTTTTATCACAATGAGTTATTCTCGTTCGGGGTGGATTACCGAATCAGGATTTTATTTCTTACAGCCCACTTCACTCAGTAAATTCGGTCTTCTCTTTGCCAACTTCTTTGTGGTTCTGATTCTCCGAATCGCCTTTCTCTGCTTCGTTATAGCATGTTTACTTGGAAAAACTTCAGTAATGAGGACCTTCTTTGTTGGGCTAGTTCATGAGGGGCTACTAATAATCGCAGCATATCTGTTGAATGCTAGTATTCCAATTTCACCCTACGTTTCATCTGGCACCATACCTCTCCCTATTCTTTTCCCCTCACTACTTCTCATGATTTTATTGCATAAGAGAATCAGAGAACCAAAGAGCACGCACGAAGAGGAATTTGTTACAGTGCCTATTCTTTCGAGATTCAAGTATCAGGTGAAAATGCTAAAGAACAAACTCAGTGATAGAAAGAACCCCTAGAGATCAAATCCGCTCAATTGTTGTCTGGCTGAAATTCAAGATAGAAAAAATATATGCTAGGTTTCTCAGATGCACGATGATGAGATTACAATACCAACGCTTTCCATATAGCCAGGTACTTGGATGCCTTGATTAAGAATAGAAAAGAAGAGGGTCTTATGTAGGACCTTCAATATGCCATTGCCTTCTTCGAATGCAAACCACTATGAGCCCTATGAGGATGATTCCTGCAACTGCTATTGTGATGATTAGAGTGGTGTCTATCCCTCCGCCAGGTGGAGTAGTACCAGTAGTTGTTTCTGTAGTTGTTGTGGTAGTGGTGGTAGTAGTGGTTGTTGTGGTCACTACTTCTTCCACAATGACGAGTACCGTATCACTGACTGTGTGACCAGCAAAGTCTGTCACAGTAATCGTGTAGTTGTAAATTCCAGCCTCAAGCTCGTCTACTACTATCGATATTGTTTCCGAGGTTGTGTTCCATGGACCAGATTTTACAGAGGTTCCATTCCGGAGTATCTCATACGAATCTGGAATATCATCGGATGGGGTCCATGTGATTGAGAAGCCGGTTTCTCCTTCTGTATAGGTGATATCATCAGGACTGTCTATGGTTGGAACTGCATCAGCAAGTACTGTCACCATAACTGTGTCAGTTATGCTGTTATCTGCTTCATCAAATACCTCTATTGTGAAATTATGTGTACCAACTGAAAGCCCATCTACATCTATTACGATTTGAGGACCAAACCAACTTGCTGGAGGGGTCGGTGAATCATCGATGTATAGGATGTAATGATTAGGTACTGGATCTGATGGCGTCCATGTAATATTGTACCCAGCTTGACCTTCTATATATTCGATATCAGAGGGGCGATTAATTGTAGGGCTGACTGCATCGACTAGGGAGATGATACCACTCGTTTGGTTATTCATCGCCTGATCTCTAGCAAAGATATGTACATCCAACGTTTCAGATGTAGGCCAAACAACATCACTATCATAGCAGATTCCATTCCATAGAAGCTCTATAGTGATGTTCGAAAGATCATCTAGCTGTATGATAGCATTTACTTCTCCAATTAGAGAGTCAGCATCACTTACATTCGCATAGATATACAAAGATTCGCCTGCTTGAGAAACTGTTGGGGAGATTCCCCAGTTATGGATGACTGGTGGTGTGTCTTCTGTCAATGAATGTATCATGCGTTGTGTCCAATTTACTGCCTTCACAAGTGCCTCATATGCACCAATCCAACGGCCTTGATTGTACAGGGCAATCTCATTCGCAAACTCCTCTTCTGCGTACTGTTTTGCTTCAAGTGTCTTAGATTGCCATGGCTCTGGAATCGACTCGACTGTATCGAGGAAATCCTTGTAGATAATATCTCTATAACGATCCAGAAATGATGCTCTAAGCCACATATATTCAAAGGTAGCAAATTTCTCGTGACTGGCAAAATATCCCATTACGCCATAATGGAAATCGGCTGCGTACCTGCTATTTCCTCCAAAAGTATGTCCGAGACCCACCGCATGTCCCAATTCATGAATTTGAACAGCTGTTACTCCGGCTTTGGGGGTTATGCCATCTGGTCTATAGTAGCGCTCGTAACCCTTCCAGATAACAGTCATTCCAGATCCTCCAAGAGCCGTGTAGTTCTCTCCAGCAAATTGCATTACCATGTTCTTCTTGACAAAAACTGCACCAAATAGCACAGTATCATAGCCTTCATCTATCCAATAATCATACTTTAGCGTGTCATAAATGTCATAGAACATGCTTAGACCGTCTACAATCACTTCATCACCCACAATGGTAGAATTACCCCAGAAGGTGGTATTCCAGTCTGGAAAATCATCTATGTGTTCGAAATCAACCTGCACATACCAATCTACAAAAGGCAGAGCCTCATCAAGGGCATCCTTAATCATATCTGCACTATCGATCCAGGAGATGTCTTCTGTAGTTACATCATCGTCCATGGCAAATACCATGACACGAAAACTTCCTCTCTCCATATAATCAACATAGCTATGGATGTTCGGAATGAGCAGATTCCATATTATACTGAAACTATACCCTGCAAGATAGTCTGTGATATTTTCCTGATCTGCTGTTGTCTGAAGATCCATTTCTTCGGCATAGGTATCAAGATCATACAGGGCATGTGGTTCAGTCGCTGGTGTTCGCCAAATATCCGCCCATTTTGTGTACCATTGATTTGCACTTGCATCAAGAATGTAAACCTTGTCGCGTCCTCCCACTCCAGCATATTGGAATTTAATGTCTGGATTAAGGTCGTTATCCCATTCAAGCCTAAACCAGTCCATCTTCTCTCCAGAATCTGGGTCGAAGGGGTCATAATCAAACCAGTGTTCAAGTGAGTGGTCTGAGTTGTCAATCTCCGAGTAATTAAGGAGGTAAAAGGTCCACCCTAAGCCAGGTGTTGGAGCAGCAGGATTCTCAATTAACCAATCCTCAACCATAGTACCATTGATTGCTCGTCCATCGCGTGGTTCAAAGCAATCTCTAGCAATACCATCCGTTCGCATATCAGATAGAGCAGTTTCATTCACTACGGTCCCTGTTGCTGTCCCGTTAACAGAATTTTCATACATGAATGCCTTCAATGCAGCTTCATATGAAGCGTTTGCCCATACTACATTGTACTCGACATTCCAATTGTAGGTCAAATTATCATATGGAAATACCCGACCATCTGGCATCTGTGATATGAATCGTGTTTCGTTGAGGATGCTTGCTTCATATCCAACAAACACTGTGTTAATTGTCCAGTTGCGGTCTACCTTAAATTCGCCTGCACTGATTTCAGGAATGAATTGGGGTTCGACGAGTGGTCCACTGATGCTTCTCGAATCTCTTTCTCTCATTATTTGATTCGTACTGGGAATCATAGAGAGAAAAAGACATGATATCACAATGGCTACAAAGAAGGTGGCAATTCTCCTCATCCTATATCTCCAAGTCGGCGAGAACTAGTCCGTGCTAAAAATGTAACGAATCGTCGGTTGAATTCTACTACAGGTAGAAGTATTAGACCGTTTCGCGGATAATTTTCGAGAAGGAGCGCAGCATACATCGGCCCAACTAACTGACAAGGATGACTATCTGCATGAACCAAATGAACGTCAAGACTATCGAGAGAGTTACTACTTCAATTGGGTCGACTTAGAGAGTGGAGTATCTGGATTCAGTACGATAGGTCTCCTACCTAATGCTAAGAAGAGAGAGTTTGTTTTTGCGCTCTTCTATGGAAAGGATTTGCGGGAGGCATATTGGAAGGAACTTAATGGTGCAGTATCCGACGATTTGGATAAGGCTCTGTCATATGGTAAGCTATCCTATGAACTCGTTAGTCCCATGCAAGGCTGGAAGATAATCTATCAGAGTGAGAAAATGTCTGTAGAGATTCTCTGGAGTGGAAGATTTCCATACTATAACTTTGGCACAGGGAGCAAAACCTCATGGGTAGGACATTTTGAGCAATCGGGAATGGTCAAGGGAAAAGTAACGTTTTCTGATGGAAGGGAACTCTCAATTAATGGTCTTGGTCAGAGGGACAAGAGCTGGGGATCACGTGACTGGCATATTGAGATGTGGTTCGCACTTCATGCACAGTTTGATGATATCTCCATTGGACTACGACGAGATTATGTTGATGGCAAGTACTTCGCTTCCGGGGCTATATCAACCATAGATGGTCATGTACCCATCAACAATGTGGATTTGGACACGGAATTTCGCGATGACCGAATGCCCTATGCTGCAGAAACCAAGGTCCATGGAGAAGATGGGAGGTGTTATACTCTAAAGTCAGAAATAATCTCTGACGGGTCACATATCAGATTCACTAGAGACTTTTCAGGTGGGGATACTGAACTCTGGGAAGAGATGGCAGTTCATGAATGCAAAGAATAAGAGAAGAAGGGAACAGGTCTCTTAGAGTGGCTCTTTACGTTTTGAAGAATGGAAAGAATACGGAAATGATTGGTCATCACCGCCGTATTCTGGTCTTAGAATCTAAACGAGAGTATGGTTGCCATCATCCAAGCAAATAGCAAAGCGTTGATCAATGCACCTAGATAGTATCGATCTGTTGAACGATATGACCAAATCGTTATGACTGCGGAAACTGCAAACCATGGTGTGAATGCATAGAAGAACAGGAAGGAATATCCTATGATACCAGGAATAACTGGGTA
>CAYMLT010000043.1:0-15584 GCA_964391265.1 uncultured archaeon | reverse complement strand
TTGGATCTACGACTACTGGTTTCTCTGAAGGAATGTCTAGTTTTCCTTTTCTCAGAAATTCCGGCAGCAACCATTTTCCTTCTTCTAGCAATTCTGGAAGAGCAAACTTGTACATTGCTTCTTGGGCATGAAAGCTCGAATAGCTGAAGAATTTCGCCGCAATCTCTTTGATGCCCGCTCGTAGTATTTTGTCATTTCTATCGTTATCAGGTATTGCGAAAGACACATATCCCAGATTGCTCATAATTGAAACATTCATGGTTTTTGTAAAAGGAAATGATACAAATCCATCGACAAACTCATCAAGAGAATACGATTTATTGGGTTCAAAAAACAGAGAATAGATTCTAATCCCATAAGCTCTGCAGTCATTTAGAGCAAGTGCTCGCATTAGGTGTCTTTCAGATAGATCATTGAATATTGACTTCACTGTTGCCCTATCTATACCCAATTCTCTACCAGTTTTTGAGAACGATTCAAGAGGATTACGAACAAGATACTTGAAAACTTCAGCATACTTGCCAGTTGGTGGAAAATGAGGCTTGTATTCAGCTGTACTTTGAATAATTGCTGCTCGTATGTTCTTTGGTTTTAGAATATTCCCTTTTCTTAGCATTTTGATATTCTCAATCAAATTATGAATTATCTCTCTTGTCCATGGGGTTAAGTAGCGATCTACGGAAACAAATGCGGCTTCAGGTTCTGCTTGTAGAATTCTGATTGCTTCATACGCCTTTCGTGGGGTTAGCAGACCCGAGCTTATTGCAATTCTGACTCTGATATTGTCGAGAGAGTACTGACTATCGGGATTTGGAGATATGAGTATGTCATCATAAGGAGTACTCAATTCAGACAACACATCTTCCTTGAGTTTTTCCGATGGTATGACTTCTTCTTTTTCCAGAATTGCTTCTATTTTCCTCGAATTTACTATGTAATTGGTTTCCTCTACCATTCGATACTCTCCTTTTTTATCCCCCTGACACACTGATTTCTCGCATTGAATCCTGATAATTGTTCTTATCTTCTTGATGACCGATTGTTAAGAAGTTTGGAATTGGATTTCAGCAAGTCCCAAAATGGGTTCTTTTCTGTATCTTACCCAAGTGCCGCTAAATGTCAAATAGAGAGCGATTTCGATGCCTTCTCATATCATTATATACTAAATGGGAGATGAATGATTCCGGATGAGAGTGTTTCTCTCCAATGAGAATCGGGAATTCCACTGGTTGACAAAACCGATGGTGTTTCTGAAGTCGTTTGAAAACAGGAATCGTGGCAGGAGGGACCCCTCCTGCAAAATCATGTACCAAGCAATTTAGGAAAGGAGTAACAAACAATGAAAAACAGAAAGATGATTGGTTTTATTGTCATTTGTCTGACAGTGATGCTAGTAACGCAAGCGGCAAGTGCCATTCGGATACCGCCGCCACCAAGACCGCCTCCGGTCAGTAAACCGACAATAAGCAGTATTTCATACATATCACTGGATGCGGACTCCGTGAAGGTAAAGGCCGTTGTATATTGGCATTATAGTCCATACTATGGCAGGGATGTCTATGTTTCAATTGGCGGAGCGTCTTATGTAAGGATGAGCAATCCCTCTGGGAATCTTCGAGATTATGAATATACAAAGAACGGGCTCAATCCAAGCTCAACTTACACCTATCGAGTCAAGGCAATGGAAGTATGGCCCGCTGATGGCGATATTCTAAGTGCAACATCATATTCAGCAACCAAAACAATTGCGGCGTATAACCCAACACTCTCTGTATCATTTATTGATGCAACGGATATACAAGCTACATTTTCATACTCAGTAGCAAGCTGGGGTCGTGGATATACCGGATTAGAAAAGTGGATCACTTTCGCATTTCGCCACGCCGAAAGTGCGAATACCTGGGATATCATAGAAACAGAAACATCAACCTTCTCTGGAACATACATTCTAAATGGATTAGCTATGGATAACAACTACGAATATTCCGTTACAGCTTCTTACCGCATTGACAATTCACATACGGCATCCACATCTAAGTCAGGTAGCTTTGCTACAGATGATTGGACTCCAAATAGGAAATATGCTATCATATTGCTGACAAATGGCGATCAATCAGAAGGTTCCACGTACGATGCGCATGTTCGTGCATACAATGACATTCTTGCAAAGGTGAACAGTGCAGGATTTGATTACATATATGCAGAGGCCTACGTGTATCAGCATACTAACGTTGATTTCTTAGAAGACTTGAACTACTCTAGCACTGCACCAGTTCCATCTGATGAATCAAGTTTCGTTTTCATCTATATCATCGGACATGGCGATACCGAAGGCATTTATATTGGCCATAAAGAGGAGCCTGAACACTATGCAACCGATGATGCCATTGATGCTGTTTTGGACGGAATCAATTGTGGGAAGCTAGTAATAGGTTCAGAAACGTGTGGTTTTGGTGGAATGATTGATGTCATTGGTGGAAGTAATCGGGTTATAATTGCTGGGTCCGACGATAAATCATGGATGTCCATGATTGATGGTGTATACCGTTGCATTTTCTCATACTACTTTGCAATAGGATTGGGGTATCATTGGTCCTTCTATGATGCCGCGATTTATGCGGCAAGTATGGTTGAGCCACTGGTTCCAAATCAGGATCCTATGATAGATGATTGCTATCCATATGATGGTAGCTATCTTGATTATTCGTTCTTAGCCATAAATGGTGACGGCCAACTCGCAAATGGTATGACTCTGCAAATTACCTCATACGATCCTGAGCCACCCGATCTTTAGCTGCATCTAGATTTGAATATTCCGAAACATGAGTTTAAGGACGCATATGAAACATGCGTCCGATTTCCCTTTTTTCAGTTTGATTCTCTTCAAATTACTATCAGTTTCATCAACCTCAATTTTCAAAACCTGTTAGTGAATAGAAACACAATCATTCCAAATCAATGAATCATCACTTTCTTCGAGCTAGTTCTCTTCTTAGAGTCATAGCTGAGTCGTAGAGTATCTCAGGAGGAACGAGTACATAGAGTAAGTTCCGTGAGTATCCTGATTCAAAGACAATGGATTGGAAGATGAGCGTCTGCAGGCTTTTCTCAATGTCCTCCTCTGCATAACGAACACTCAGTTCTTCGCACTTCACCTGAACGATTTCACTCAAGGTCTGTCTATCAATGTAGGTTTCTGTCTTGTATCGAGTAAGGTGTTCGGCTAGCGCTTCAAGAACTAGAAGGGTCATGAAGTCGTTCATGCTGATTGTGTCGATGGTGTCCATGTAGTCCTGGTCAACTACAATAGATGTGACATCTGATGTCGCAGACCTTACGATATCTGAGTCAATCTCCTGCCCTCGGGAAGCTAATGGATATAGTGCTCTAAGTGCTTCAACTGAAGTTTTTGGTTTGCTTGCATCGAATTCTGTGCAAATATCGGTAATATATCGAACAATCTCGTCAGTAAGTCCATTGGGAAATGTATCCTCTACTCTCATTCGGACAATATCGTAAAGCTGATTTTGCGTGTACGTATCAAGTGGTAATTCAAAGTCATATGCCATAGACCGTGCTGCACCTTTTGTCAACACTCGATAGTCATGGCTATTCAAAACTCCGATTGTACTAGCTTTTATCTCCTTAGACAATCGAGCAACTTTTGTGTACACTTCTTCAGACCGCTCATCAAGATTATCCAGTACAAAAACTCCCCTCCGTTGTGTTGTAGCCGCAGTTCGTTTTAATTGGAGCCAAAGAATGTCCAGATCGAATGCAACTGTCATTGGAGTATTGGTTTCTTTGTGGACCTTATCATATAATTCAGACACTATCTCTAATGCTGTTTTGTCTTGTGTGTTCACATAGACTGTGTACGCATCAAAGCTTTCAGGAACTACCTTGGTCAGGAAGTACCTTGAAAATGCAGTATTTCCGACACCGCTTATGCCGTGAACAAGGCAATTGATACCATAATCATCTGAATAGGAATCTGCGTAGAGGCCTCCAATTGTATCAAGTTCCCTCTCCCGGTGGAGCAGCTTGCTCGGAACGTAGTATGGATCAAATAATCCCTTGGGACTGACGTCTACTTTCTTCATTCTAATCGGTACTTTGTTCATGATGGAGGGTATATAAGCCCCCCACAGACATGACCGAAAGTATTCTGCCAGACCTGAGACAGCTATACCATTGAAGCTAGAACATCATTGCATTCTGGATCGAGCATGAACTCGTTAAATCCTGCGCCCAGCACTTGCCTGAGTTCTCTCAATCTCGCGTTCTTGACTTCATCTGCGAAAGGCCATTTGTGCTCAGGTTTGGGAGTGATATCTAGCTTCTTGCACAATTGTACAATATCGAGAACAGCCTGGTAGATTTCCTTTCCTGTCTTGTTCTCGGGGCGTATCTCTCGAGAGTGCAGAATGATCCCATATGCTGCATTATTATCCCCGAGATACCATTTGCTCGGACCATGACCATACTTGGCAAACGGTTCAAGATTATGACTTCTTAGAAGGGCATCAACTTCATCAATTCTATCCTGCATGTTCTTGAGGCTTTCTGCATGAAATCCATAACCTTCGAAGAGTGCCACCTGTCCTCCTTCCTTTGGCTGACGTTTTGGCAACTTGATCCTTATATCCTTCATGCGAGCAACTTCCTCTGAGGGTAATATCTTAATATCTACAATCTCTTCAAGTCCTTGAAGATCCTTTTCAGGAATCTCAAGAATATGAAGAGGTGGCGTGAATCCCTCTCGAACATCTTCGTGTGCTGATGCTATCACTTCACCATATGCCACTGGAGTCTGTCTCGCTATCATCTCTGTGAGTGCATCACCCGCTGCAGTGTTATCGGGATAATTCACCACTCCGCCAACAACTGATGCAGCAGTGATTGGTTTAATCTTCAATCGCATCTCAGTAATATATCCAAGTGTTCCATGAGCGCTAGCCACATCATGCAGTGTCATATTGTGTTTGTTCAGCTCTGCTTCTAGGTCCGGGTCTTCGCACTTGACCCCATCCCAGTCAACTGTGAGGCGTTTTCCGTTGTATAGAACCATCTTGACCCGATGTGTATTATCGCGCATAGTACCGTTGACCCAAGTATCGTTCCCACCCCCATCAGTGCTCAAGATGCCCCCAACTGTGGCAATATCTCTACTGCTTGGAGCAACCCAGAGCTTCATCTTGCTACCAGCTAGAAGTGCATTGATTTCATCAGGCGTCGCACCTGGCTGGGTGTCAATGTAGCATTGGTCCTTGGATATCGTGAGTATCTCTCTCATTTGGAGGCTACTTATCATAACTCTTTCAGTATTTCCTCCTGTACACGCGCCGCTGAGGCCTGACCCCCCACCTTTCGGTGTGACACCAAGACCACGCTCGTTTGCATCTGAAACAATGTCTACAATCTGCTGCTCGGTTTTGGGATAGTATACTCCTTTGATTTTTTTAAAATTTAAATGATAATACATTGAGGCGTTTGCACCTATGGCATAATCGCGAAGTTTCATCTAGTCGCCTCCGTCTTCTAGAACTTCTGCTAGAAGTTCAACAATATCTTTTGTGGCAAGATTGTTACTCAGAAGCTGCTCTCTACATGAAGGACAGCATGTCAGAACAGTATCTTCTCTGAGTCCTTCGCTTGCAGCTCTCATCTTGATGATTATGTCACTGAGATTAGCATCAGTCATTCGTAGGAGGCCTCCACCTCCGCAGCAACTGGGTTCGATGTCTCGATAGTTCACTTTCATCTTATCCAGCAATGACCGAGGTTCTTTCTTGATTTCTAGAATTCTGTGGAGTTCGCATGGGTCATGGTATGCCAATTCCTTATCCTCCTCGAATGCAGGTAAGGTTTCATATCGCCTATCGAAGAATTCCGTATGATGCAATGCCTCAACACCCTCAAGATCGTGGTGCTCCTTGAGTTGGATTAAACATCCGGGACAGCAGGTGACGACTTGCTTTGCTTTTGCATCCTGAATGACCGCTTTGTTGTGCTTTCTTAATTCAGATGCACCGTCATCATCACCCATTAGATAGAGTGGGTGGCCACAACAAAATTCCTCTGATCCCATTACCATGTAATCCGCACCAGATTTCTCCAATGCTTTGAAAAGAGATCTCAGTACGTCAAGCTGTGAACTCCTAAAGGACATAAGGCATCCAAGGAAAATCATAGTGTCTGCGGTCTTACCTGGTTCATATACACGGTCAGCTAGACCCGGAATTTCATCCTCAAGCTCATCTAGCCAAAACATTGCTCTATCCTCAGGGTCAAGTCCATAGATGTTTTGGACATTTTCTAATGCGTTTTGCAATGGACCGAGATACGCAAATTCCTCAGGGTGTTCCCGAACCGCTTTGCCTCTCTGTTCATGCCAGACCTTGAGAAGGTCTACATCCGATGAACACGTTTCTTTGCACCTTCCACACATTGTGCAAGTGAATAAGAGTTTCCTGAATTCCTTGGCTGCTTCAGGGTCTTTTTCAATCTCATCCATGATCTGAAGTAGGTAATTCTTTCCTCTTGGTGAATACTGTTCTTCACCCATGGCATCAAAGATGGGGCATATTTTCATACATGAGCCGCATCGAACACATCGGTCGTATGACATTTTTGTAACTCCTGCATGTGGGCTAGAACCACTTTCGAAAGACTACATAAAAAGGCCTCCCTATGACAATTCGCAAACAAGAAAAGGTACAACTCTATCAAACACAGACTGTTCTGATAAGAAAAATGATTTCAGCTAGTCGAAATTTTCTTAATGCTCCTTTCGGCGCATATTTATGGGCAACAACTTCTGCAGAGCCTAGCCCCTGAGATAATTTGAGATGATTAGAGTATGGCAAGTCGTAGAAGCACAGCTATTCTGCTAATATTTATTGTCGGATTTTCAGCTATCGCATATACCGCATTTTTCATGCCAGAACCTGAGCAACCTGAAGTTATTGAAGAGGTTGAAATTGTTCCCAACGCATTCAATTATCTCAATTGGTGGGATGTAGCATGGACACTGCCATCTGTATCCTACTATCTCACTCCGCTTAATAGTATATGTTCAATTGGCACGAGAAGAACAGGGTCCACAGGTTACTATCATGCCGCAGAATGGCTAGAAAGCCATCTAGGCAACGATGCAATCGAATTTTCATATTGGGGATTACATGATTCTCTCGTTGGTTATCAGAAAGGATATGGAACTGACAATAGAGCAATCGTATTTGGAGCTCATCTTGATACAGAGGAAGGCGATCCCAGGGGCGTCAATCAGAATGCAGGTGGAGTCGCAGTAGTAGCGATGATTGCCCAGACCCTATCTCAGTTTAGGCTGCCGATTGATGTCTATTATTGTTTCTTGTCCGGAAACTGTGATTGGGTTGATATGGCCCATATGGCAAGACAGCTCTTTGGAGCTAGGGAAGTATCAACGCAGCTCTATGATGATGGTGTGGATGTCATTGCCTACTATAATTTTGATGAGATAATGTTTAGAGATCCTGCCCAATCTGAAGCCAACCGTATTATCATTGAACATCGGGCACCCGCTACTGCTGGCTATCAGCACAGTCTGTATCTTGCGGACCTCTTAGAGACCTTCATGAAGAAGTCTGGAACCGATATTGCGAATCCGTTGATGTGGCAAAGTACCGATGCTGACCACAGACCTTTTTGGGCTCGAGGGTTCCCTGCGGTTAATGTTAGGAGTGGGCACACTCAAGATCCAGAAAATCCCCCTGAAGATTCATTGACCAATAGTCTATTCGATCATGAACAGGGAGAATTACTTGGTCGCGCGGCTTCTGCAATTGCTGTATACTTGGCACTCCAGGGAAACGGTACTGTTTCAAGCTACAAGCTAGAGGGAGACCTTGAGCCTTTTGAATCGAGGTCTACTGAATTAGTAATGACATTGCCTCAGAATCCGACCGTTCGGGGGTATGCCTCTGAGGCAAATCTTTCAATATCTGTGAGGAATTCAGCACATACCTTGCTTTCACAGACGGTTGAATCGGGAAACAACTTCTCCTTTGTTTGTGATGCCCAAGCTGAATTAGGACCTCTAACTCTCACAATTCGGAGCACAAGCAATATCACTGCTCATGTTGAAGCTTACCTAGACTATGCTTCTGACAGTGACGGAAATGGTGTGGTTGATGCCGACCAGTATTCTTGGCCCGCTCCTGATCCCCCTCTTGATTGGGATCATGATGGTTTGAGTGATATTATTGAGCACCGGATTGGGACTGATATTTTTGTCCGTGATACCGACATGGATACCATCAGTGATTTTGTTGAATGGGGATATGGAATGGACCCGCTACGAAACGACTTTGATGAGGACTTAGATCAAGACGGTTTGAAAAATGGACGAGAAATAGCATTAGGTACCAGTCCCGCAAATGCAGACACTGATATGGACTCGATGCCTGATTATTGGGAAGTGACATTCGGTACGAATCCCTTGGTAAATGACACTGCCTCTGATATTGATGGTGATACCCTCACAAATCTTGAGGAGTACCTGAATGGAGCAGATCCACAGAGTGCTGATGGTGATTTTGATGAGCTTCCGGATGTGGAGGAAATCAGCATAGGAACAAATCCACTTAGTGCAGATACCGATGGAGACGGACTGAATGACAACATGGAAGTCATAGAACATTTGAATCCATTATTCCCAGATTATGACGTTGATTTAGAGCCCGATGGCCATGACAACAATCCAAGAATCAACGCACTTCTGGTCATTGGACTAATTGCTGCAGTTCCGGTGGTTGGAGGAAGCATCATTTTCTGGCGTCGATTAAAGAAGTAAACAAGCTTCCGTCATATTATTCATGACCGAATACCATCCTGCTCTTGTCATCGCATATTTAAGAGTCCTTCTCCAAGATTCGTTGAAATCTCGGGATTGATGATATATGCAGAATCGTCAAAGAATCGGATTCCTTTTGATAATAGTTGTTTTGCTAATTTCTGGAGTCTTCCTTATTCAAACACTGCCAAAAAACGACGGTTCGCAAAGTGACATGTCTGCGCTTGAAGCGAATGTAATTCAACCACATCCCTACAATAATCTCGATTGGTGGGATATTGCTTGGGACCTTGCAAAACCTGCGGAGTTCCAGTTCACCTTGTCATCAATTATAAGTGTAGGACCTAGATGGACACGTACTCCGGGTTTTTACCGAGCAGGCGATTTTCTGATTGAGCATCTGGGACTAATGGGCTTGAATGTTTCTTATTGGGGAGAACACGATTCCGTCGTCGCCTATCAAAAGGGCTATGGAGATGACAATCGTGCACTTGTTTTCGGTGCACATCTTGATTCTGAAGAAGATCAAACTGGAGTCGATCAGAATGCTGCTGGATGTGCCATTGTCTCTATGATAGCCGGCACATTATCTCAATTCAGGCTACCCATTGACATTTACTATTGTTTCTTCTCTGGTAATATGATGTGGTTCTCTTATTATGACTGGAAAATCACAAGATGCCTTTATGGCGCAAATGAAGTTTCTGAGCAACTAAAACAAGATGGAGTTGACGTTATGTGCCTTCTCAATTTCGATGAAGTCCTATTCTATGATCCTGGTCAGGATGAGGATGAGCGAATCACCATTGAACATCACTCTCCTTCATCAGTTGGATATCATCAATCTCTCTACCTTGCCGAACTTCTTGAAGCTTTTATGAAAAAATCTGGCTCGGATATTGTTACCCCTGTTTTGAATACTTTCACAGATGCGTGCCATACAAAATTTTGGGAACGAAATATGCCTGCCATTCATATTACGAGCGGCCATGCTTATCGTACGGAGGACTACGAAGATGACTCGGTACTGAACCCTAATTTCAATTTTGAACAAGCGATGCTTCTTGGAAGGGCTGCATCAGCCTTTGGAGTCTATATGGCTTTACAAGGCAATGCAGAAATCTCTCGAATACGTATTGTGGGTGAGTTTTCTGCTCTGGAAACGAGGCAGTGTGATATAGTGATGTCTGTGGACCAAGAACCAGTGGTCTGGGGTCCAGAATGTGAAACTAATCTGTCTATTGAAATTCGGAATTCTACGAATCTATTACTTTCGAGAACTATTCTCAATGGAACAAGTTTCAGCTTTGAATGTGATCGCCCTGCAGGCACAGGTCCACTTAGTATATCTGTAACAAATTTGGTGAATGAATCTGGTTGTATACAAGTCAACCTCGACTATGCTTCTGATACTGACGGAAATCAAATCCTGGATAGTGATCAATATACTTGGAGTGAGCCTGATCCTCCACTCGATTGGGATAAAGATGGACTAAGCGATATCATTGAGCACGAAATTGGAACCGATATCTTTGTCAGAGACACTGATTCTGATGGTGCGATTGATTCCATAGAATATGCTTTCGAGCTTGATCCACTGAGAGATGATATGTCCGAGGACAAAGATGGTGATGGCTTGTCGAACCTGAGAGAACTCACCCTTGGAACTCACCCTGCACGAATAGATAGCGATCAAGACACATTACCAGATATCTGGGAAGTCACTTTTGGAACTAATCCTTTGGTCAATGATACTGCGCTTGATGATGATGGGGACTCTCTTACGAATCTTGAGGAGTACCTGAATGGAGCTGATCCCAAACGAGCGGACGGAGATTTTGATGGGTTGTCTGATTCCTATGAAATTAAGATTGGGACAAATCCGCTCAACAAAGACTCCGATAATGATGGTCTCGCAGATAACTTGGAAATTCTTGAAGGCTTGGACCCTCTCTTCCCCGATTTCGATGTCGATTTAGCTCCGGATGGACCCGATCACAATCCGCGAATTAACACACTTATTGTCATAGGATTGTTCGCTTCCGTGCCTGTCGGTTTAGGCACCATATTTCTATGGCGTCGTCTAGGTAGACCGATCATTCATACAAAAAATAAATCGTAAGGGACGCAGAAATAAGTGGATTCCGCATCCCTATCATCTGTTTTAGGTTTCAGGGGCTTTTGGAATGAATCCTTGCTTGTAGAGCATCTCAGAAGCGCTACGTGCAGCCTTTATGATTTTTTCAGCATGCGCATAGAGGTCTTTCTCCTCCCACTGAACCCTGGCAACACCCTGTTCTATTGCTTTCATTCCAACAGCAGTAGCTTCAGCTGGATAGAGCGCCCAATTGTCCATAGTAGGAATGACCTTCTTTTCGTTGGCTTCCTTAGCACCAAGGTCCGCAAGAGCCTGAGCAGCCGCAATGCACATCTCATCTGTGATAGTATGTGCACGAACATCGAGTGTTCCACGGAAGATACCTGGGAATCCCAGAGAGTTGTTTATCTGATTGTCAAAATCGCTACGTCCAGTTCCAACAATTCTTGCTCCTGCTTCAATTGCATCCCATGGCCATATCTCTGGTAGTGGGTTGGCACAGGCATAGATGATTGAATCTTTTGCCATCTTGGAAACCCACTCCTTTTTGATAGTACCTGGAACCGGTCTGGAGGCTGAGATGAGTACATCCATACCTTCGATGACTTCGCCCAGATCGCCTGTCATACGGTCTGGGTTGGTCTTCTGCGCATGGTCGTACTTGAAGGTATCATAATCCTTCCCTGCAACAATATCCTCACGATCTGCATAGATTGCGCCTTTGCTATCGACCATTATGACATTTTTCGGGTCCACACCTGCAGCGTAAAGGAGGTATGCGGTTCTTGTGTTTGCGGCGCCAACTCCTAGCATTGCAACCCTGATGTTCTCAATGTCTTTCTTTACAACATTGAGTCCGCCAAGAACCCCTGCAAGAACTACTGTAGCAGTTCCCTGAGCATCATCGTGCCAAACTGGGATTTTGACCTCTGGGTCGTTCCTAAGCTTTTCTAGAACTTTGTAGCACTTGGGCTTGGAGATATCTTCAAGGTTGATACCACCGAAACTTGGTTGCAGCAACTTGACCGTCTTAATAATCTCGTCCGGATCTTTTGTGTCAAGACAGATTGGCCATGCATCAACGCCTCCCAGATACTTGAAAAGGATGGCCTTGCCTTCCATGACGGGACCTGCCGCATATGGGCCGATATCACCAAGTCCTAGAACTCTAGTTCCGTCACTAACAACTGCAACCATATTTCCTCTGTTCAGCATATCGTAGGATGCTTCTTCATTTTCCTTAATTGCTAGGCAAGCCTTTGCAACACCAGGAGTATACCAAATAGCGAAGTCGGAAAAATCACGTACTGGCACCTTTCCAATAGATTGAATCTTACCCTTGTAAAATGGGTGAAGAATCATGGCGTCCTTACCTGGTTTTTCAGCCTTCTTCTTTAGTTCCTCAACAGAAACTTTCTCTTCAGGCATAGTTTTTGCCTCTTTATCTCAATTAACGAGTTAAATCACCCGTATTGCAGGCTGAGCTGGAAGGCTGCTTCGATTAAAGTCTATGCTTTCTGTCATCTTTCTTTCTTATGCACCTAGACGTCAACTCATAAGGAATCGAGAGAATGACTCAGCATGTTAACTTACGGCGATGATTTTCTAAGAAACTCCAAGTATTCCCGCGGAAAATTACCCCTTCATCAATTAGATTGGATGAGAAAACCCCCTACTTTCAAGGAGTATCCCGATGCCAAGTACCTCTCTCTTCCCTCCCCCTTGGCAGATGAAGGTGAAGGACTCTGGACCACTCTAAGACGGAGACGCAGCGTTCGCGCATATACTGAAGATCCCATTATACTGCAGGATTTATCTCAGTTGCTGTGGGCAACTCAAGGAATTACTGGCCATGCCGGAGATTATCTGTTACGTACGGCACCCTCGGCAGGTGCGCTTTATCCCATAGAGACTTACCTTTGCGTGAATAGAGTTCAAGGTCTTAGTGCTGGATTGTACCATTATAGTCCTCCTCATCATCGACTTGACTTGATAGCAGAAGGTAACTTCGCAAAAGAAGTTCGAGCTGGTGCATTGGATCAACAGATCGCTGAAAGATCCGCGGTAGCCTTTCTATGGTCCGCAATATTTGAACGCTCAAAATGGAAGTATCTTCAGCGTGCGTATCGCTATATTTTCCTGGATGCTGGCCATATTGCTCAAAATCTTGCATTAGCTGCAGAATCATTAGGATTAGGTAGTTGTCAAATCGGAGCAATCTACGATGATGAATTGAATTCTCTTCTCCGACTAGATAGCATCACTGAGAGCGTCATCTATATGAGCACTATAGGTCATCCCCGTAAGGAAATACAGTGATCTGACTATAGCTTGAGTCCCCAGTGTTTGACAATCTGGTCCGCATGTTGTTTTGTATTAACCTTCTCTTGACCCTCAGGACCTCCAAAGATCGCCTCAACTTTTCCAGTTTCATCAATAAGGTAGGTGACCCGTTTCACACCCAAGAGCTTTCTCCCAAGTATTTTGATTGGGTGATACACCCAGAATCTCTTCGCAATTGAATAGTCTTCATCAATAAGAAGTGGGAAATTCAATGAGTACTTCTCTTTGAATTTTTGATGAGATTCAGCGGAACCTCCGGACACTCCGAATATTGGGATTCCAGCATCCTCAAAGACATCGTAGCTATCTCTTATTGAACAAGCCTCCGCTGTGCACCCGGGAGTGTCGTCCTTTGGATAGAAGTAAATGACGAACTTATGTCCTAATTGGTCGGTTGATCTAAATGGGTTTCCGGATTCATCTTTGGTTTCAAAGTTCGGTATTCTCTCTCCAACCTTAAGCAAATATTCTCTCTCCTATAACTTCAAACCCCAATGCTGAATCGCCTGACTAGCATGTTCTTTGGTCTTTACTTTTTCGATCCCTTCTGGACCTCCAAAGATGCCCTCGATATTTCCTCTCTCATCAATCAAGAACGTGGTTCTTTCAATACCAATGTACTCCTTGCCATACATGCTCTTCTTCTTATAGACCCCAAAGAGCTTTGCAATTCGAAAATCCTCATCCATTAGTAGTGGGAATGGCAATTCGTATTTTTCCTTGAATTTCTGATGGCTTCTTGCAGTTCCTCCCGATATCCCGTATACGGGTATTCTGGCCTTAGAAAAGGTTGACCATGCATCCCGGATTGAACAAGACTCCGCAGTACATCCGGGAGTATCATCCTTGGGATAGAAGAATATCATAACTTTCATGCCCCTATGCGAACTTAGTTTGAATTTCTCGTTGCTTTCTGTGGTTGTTTGGAAATCAGGTGCCTTGTCACCCTTTTTTGGCATTTGATCCACCTCATGAACTTCAATATTGTTAATCATCACATCTGGGTTACTGTATTAAAGCTTGCGACAGGTGTGTTTACCGACAAGTCTTAAAGACAATTTTGAACGTTGAAATGAAAGGAGAAGAGAGTTAATGTCTGAAAATCCAGTAGAATACAATTCTTTGAAAATTCTCTACCTCTGGTTCATAGCAGGAGCTGCTATCTTTCTCATCGCAGGCTATTTTGTTTCTCAGGAAATCCTTCCAACCTCTGGTTTCGATTTATTTACTCACTTTCTTTGGTTTCTTGGCCTTCCCTTTTGTGTAGTGATTCTAGATTTCTATCTTGGTTGGATATTCAAAAGAAGAAACCTATCCTATACAAGCCCGAAATGGAAATTTGATACTGTTCAGCTAAAAACCGAAGAAGCTAAAAGACTTCCAAAGGACTACAATCGCAAGTTCTCAAGGCTTGTTGCAGTTCCCAACTACTGGTACTATTTCTTGCCCATAGTCATAATCATCTTTCAGTTCACATTGCCTTTGTACAGCTTCTATTTTGATTCTTCTATTCTTGATCGGATTCCAATGATTTTCGCTATTCTGCTTGGATTTCTGCATGTATTCACACTCTGGGCTTCGTGGAGGTCCACCTCCTGCAAAGCATCTGGAGATTTCACGCTCCCTCTGATTAGAGAAGCAGTACAGCTTGCCGAAACGCAATCAAAGATCTACGGAATCTCTCATACCCGTGTACTACTTGATAAAGCTGAATATGCTGGTTTTGAAATCTATCGAAAACCCCGAGTTATAGCAAGAGTATCTGGAATAGAAGAATCTGTATATATTGAATCAGGCACTGATGAGTTGGGGTCAGTTGACCGTGTCCTTATTCGAAGCTACAAGAGCGAAAACATACCTGAAATCGTTTGGTGGTGGACTAAACGTGATAGAAACTTTCGCAAATATGTTGGAGATAAAGAGGATGGGTATTATGTCAGAACACCTGTTCCTTCCCATGTGACTGACCTTGGTGTGAAAGATGTTCGTCTTGTCCTTGAGAATGCATTGGCTTTGTTGGTGATCGAGCGTCTGCGGCTCTACGGGCCTAACGAGTCTCTTTCATCCATTCTTAGCCATCTTGGCGTTCAAGTATAAACACCCCAAAATCCAATATGGGCACCGCTCAAATTCACCGAAGTGGTTTATCATGTCCACAAATAATATTCTGCCATTTGATTGGTTAAACCTTGCCGCTTTCTTTTCAATAATCATTGTATGGGCTTGCGTGGGTATGGTCACCGCGCAACAAATTCTATTACAACTTGCTGTAAACCCGGTTTCATGGTTTGTTGTATCTTCAGGTAT
>CAYMLT010000042.1:0-15800 GCA_964391265.1 uncultured archaeon | reverse complement strand
GGATGGCCAGGTGTTTTGCTTTGCCATTGTCGAAAATTCTTGATTTCTTCAAGTGGAAGGTCATAACCAGTTAGATGGAGTAAAGAATAGAGCAGCATCGAGCCATGACCACCAGAGAGGACCAATCTATCACGATTTGACCAATCTGGATTTCGAGGATTAAATCGCAAATGGCGCATCCAGAGTGTATAGGCCATTGCCGCTGCACCCATGGGCATACCAGGATGTCCTGATTTCGCATCCTCTATGGCATCAGCTGACAGGAATCGAATAGCATTAATTGCTTTCTCTTGAAGTGAGTTAGAGGGATTCATTGGGATTCTATCTCTCCAAAGGAATTCAATGGGGAATATAGCAAATTCCTTGAGTATGGGCAGTTCAATCGAAAACGTTCCCTCTTTTGGTTGTTACGCTTTTGAAGAAAAACTGCTCTGTTTTCCTTTCATTAAATGCCTTGGCTGGACATGATACTGCGAAATAGTTCAAAAAAGTGGAAATTGATGGGAAAAAAGGGGGGGAAGGCAGGAAATCCTGCCTTTCCAAGTTTCTACTTCCTCATCTTGATTACGAGGATTAGAATTACGACGACAACAATAGCTCCGCCTACAAGTAGCAAAGTTGTGTCAAGTCCGACGCTATCCGCTGAAACAATACCTATGGTCGGATCGTACACTAGTGTTTCATTACCGAAATTCTCGAAGGCAAGATAGATTGATTCCCCAGCTTCGAGGCCGGTACCCTCACCATAACTGGCCTTCACTTCCAAAGTGTTCTGAGCAGCAAGAGCTGTTTCTTCATATTCTATGTATCCATTGTTGAAGCTGAATTTGGTACCAGTATGTTGGAAACCAGATGGTGCATCAGTTCCTCCTGATTGACCATGATTGCTCTGGGTTACTGTAAACTGTAAGACCAGTAGCGATTCATCGTATGTCCACTTCCATCCATCAACGATCACATCAAACTTAAACTCGCCGGGATTCTCCATATCCATGTGGACACGAATCTCCATATAGACATCAAATTCTGCCATGTTTGGTAGACTTCCATACTCACCAGAGGATCCTCCAGGACGGGGATTGAATGTTTCAGTTGTTGTGAAATTGAAGTGAACTGCTGTAACGTTGGTGCCTTCTGTTTCTGTATCAAATCCGCTGAAATCCCATCCAGTGGTGGGTAAAGCAAAGGGCGCACCTATCATTCTATCGTCGCCATTGTCAAATGCTCCGTTTGTATTCGTATCGTTAGCTTCAAACATCTTCACAAACTTGACATTATAATCGACTGTAGGGCTATTTGGATCCCACCATTGAAAATGCGGTGCAGTGTTTGCACCAGTAATTCGAATATCGATTACATCAGTTGTGAGAGTAATCATTCCTGCCGATTCATTATGGTGTATACCAGTACTCTGAGCAGCAACCATTGGCACTCCTAAACCCAGGAGCATAACAGCAAAGGCTGCAATTGCGTAATTCTTGCTAAAGGTCAAATTATCACCTACACAAGCACTGATTTGTTGTATATATAATGACCATTAGAAAGGATTAGTGAATTCAGCCAACTAAAGTCCCTATGAAGCCTCCTTTGATTGGTTTTAAATTTTATGAACACTTGAAATCCTTAAAAAACACATAATATCCTTTTTTATTGCTCTCCTTTTCTCGCCCAAAATACGACGAGTCCCGGAAATAAGTCTAAAGCCCCACAGTCAGGAAATACAGACTCCAAAATGGTACCAATACCCTCACCATCCGCCATTCCTAAATCTGGAAATAACTGGATTGCTGTCACCCTTACAAACTCACCCAAATCTGGTTGTTCTGGTTTGTCAAAATAGACAAAGGGTGCCAATATCTGCAAAACGCCACCTTTCATCAGTACTCTTTTGAATTCAGAAACCGCTGTATGGAGGTCTCGTTGTTCCGGAATGCCACTTAGCCAAATCTGTGCATATCGGTCGTTTGGCGAGGGAATATCAGAGAGATTTCCCTTGAGTACCTTATGCTTAATTCCGCTTGTTGAGAGAATTGTTGCATCGCCTAGTACATCCAATGAGCGCGATCCATTATTTTTTGTGAGATTTTTAATTGTTCCCAGATCAAACTCTCTTACTCGTGGGACCGCTGCAAAGAGTACTCGGCCATCTGGTGGCTGTATCTGGGATTCAAGTACCTGATGCATTCCTCCTGTTACTGATTGGCGATATGCATCATAGAAGTGCATTATTACTTCAATGGAATCCTTCAGCATTTCTCTGAGTCGATTCTCTCCTCTGGCACCAAGTCTGTAGACTCGTCTATCTGGCCCATGTGGTCCCGGCTGCACGCCGCTTTCGACCAATCCCTCCGCCTCCATCGCATGTAGCCAGCGGTAGAGTGTTGTTAACCTGAGGTTCGATACATACTCATTTAGAGAACGGAGAATATCATAGCCATGGCATGGTCCATTATCAAGGACCAAGAGTATCCTGTTTCTAATCCATTCTCGACTATTTTTCAAAGGTTAGAAGTCTCCAGAGAAATAGAGTGAACTATTCTGCTAAAAGGCGTACGTTCAACGTAATTGGTATGCTCCGTTTCTATATACATACCCACGCATAGCTTCGTGTGGATTTGTCCTTATTACAGGACAAATACTAGATTGTGTCAAAGGGAGCAGTATTTGCTCTCCCTCTCTATCTCTTTGGAGGTGGGAAACTCCTACCTCCAATTCCAATTCTTTTTCATTTTTCTAAGGCTATGAAAAATAGGATGCCGTATTCCCGCATCATATGTATCTATATACCGAATCTATAACCAATCTCACCTATAGCTCTCGCTACATTGCTCCTTATCTTACTTCTTCTAGGTTATTTTTCTTGACTTCGGTATCGAACTTTGTTCGACCTCGACTCGGTGATGGAGACAGAAGAGAATTGAATAATAAAACAACAAAGAGAATAATATCTCTCACTTGTGTTGTTGCTTTCTTGTTGATGGCAGTATCCCCGGCTTTTGCACAAGCTCAGACTACTGCACTTGGTAATCTAAAAACAGGCCCCTTTGTGGAGAAAATTGTTTTTGATGTAATTACCCAAGAGGATCAACAAGTATTGGCACTGCAAGATGATCAGATTGATATGATTGATCAGCAATTAGACCCAACCTACTTGGAAACATTGGAGAACGCTGAAAACATCAATATTGAAAGCATTCTAAGAAATGGATATGGGTACGTTACTATCAATTGTGCCAAATATCCATTGAATATCACTGCTTTCAGAAGAGCACTTGCGTTTGCAACTGATAAGGAAGCAATCTCAGACGATGTCTGGGACGGTCTATCACAGCCACTTGACACTATGGTTCCAGCAACAAATCCCTTCTCCATTGAAGGTCAGTTGCCCTATACTTACTATGAAGCCAATGCTGTACTTGGAAATCAATTACTTGATGACGCAGGCTTTGCAGATGTAGATGAGGACGGTTTCAGAGAAGCACCAGACGGTTCAGATTTTGACATCCTTGTTGAGTGTGCATCATCATCCAACATTGCTATTGAAGTGGGAGTAGTCATTGCAGATGCTCTAACAGCTCTACACATTGATGCAACTTCAGAGCCGACAGATTTCTACGAATATCTGAATAGGCTTTACTTCCATGGAGATTATGATATCGTATTCCTTGGTGGTGGCTGGAGCAGCTTTGATGTTGACTGGTTGGCCTATGAGTTCTGGTCAGAATATGCAGACGAACCCTACTGGAACTTTCCTGGGTGGAAGAATGCAACCTATGATAGCTATCGAGACGCATTACTTCACGCAACGACCTTTGAGGAAGTATACAATGCAGCGATAGAAATGCAAAAAATCTGGGTCTATGAATGCCCCTACATTGTCTGTTATGAGAACTTGGTTCTCTCAGCCTATCGAACCGACAAATTTGATGGATGGGTTAATTCCGTAGTTGACGGAGTTCCTGGATTCTGGACAAATATGAAGGCTCATCTGAAAGATGATCTCGGAGGTCCCTATGGTGGTACCCTTCGATGGAGCAACTCGTTGGACATTGATACATTCAACTTTATGGCTAGCACTTCCGGATATGCCAACAATGTCAATAATATGATGTGGGACAGTCTAATCACAGTTGGGCCAGATGGCACTGATGTCGACTGGCTTGCTGAGTCATACACAACTCAAACGCATGCAGACAATCCAGCTGTACCAGCAGGACACACACGTTTCACATTCAACATGCTTCAGAATGCCACTTGGTCAGATGGTCTACCAGTGACTGCCGAGGATGTAGCATTCACCTTGAACTACTTCAAGGAGGCTCCTGGCAATCAATATGGTTCTGATCTGACTGACTTAGTTGCTGCCTATGCACCAACTACCTATACACTCATCGTTGAGTTTGATACAGAATCATACTGGCATCTACACACTGTTGGATACAAACCAATACTACCGAAACATGTGTTCGAAGATATTGGTCCTGCTAACTGGAACACCTGGAATCCCGATCCCCCAACAGAAGCAATGGTCACTTGCGGCCCATTCAATGTGTCTGAGTATGTTGCTGGTGAGTTTACTGAGCTTACCTACAACCCCAACTACTTCTATGGACCCGACCACACCATTAATCCCACGGGACCCAATAATGCAGGTATCCCTGATCTCACTCTGGCTATTGTTGCAGGCGCCGTCGGTGCTGCAGTAGTCATCCTTGTGGGTGGCTTCGTTCTGATGCGTCAGAGATAGAATCTAATCTAATGCAAGGGGACACCTGTCCCCTTCTCCCTTTCTTTTTCTATAGATTTCCCGTGAGAGTTCCGGGTGGGAAACGCTCCAGAAACTCTTTCCGTACAATATCCATGGCGACAACATTTTGGAATTTTCCCATTGAGTATAGCATCTCTCTAAAAACTCCAATGTGCTTGAACCCTGCCTTTTCATAGGACCGTATAGCTCGAGCATTACTGCCTAATGCGTAGAGATAGATATTATTCAATCCCAGAATGTGAAAACCAATCCAGAGTACTACATTTACTGTATCCGTCCCGTACCCCTTGTCCCTTCCTTCTGGGTTCCAAAGAGCAATTCCCAATTCTGCATGTCTATGCTGTTTGGAGATGTCGAACAGACTTGTTGTGCCTAAAAATTCGCCAGTTTTTTTGTCTTCTACTGCGAGCGGAATGACACCATCCTTCCATGGGTCCGCAGTACTTGAGCTTTCAAGCCACTTTTCTTCCGCTCTTTTGGAATGAGGGAGCGCTGATCCCAAGAGTCTCTTGGTATCAAGATTATTGAGATATTTCATCAAAATATCAAGATCGTCCATCTCAAGTGCTCGGAGTTTTACCAATTCCCCATAATACATGATACTGGGGTGGTACAAATATCAGATAATTTTCTCGGTTATTTGCTAAATGTGAGTTATATTAGATAACTGAGGTAAAGACAGCTAGACGCTATCCTTTTATTGTAGGGATTCAAGGAATGAAGTACTTCCTTATTTAGAGGAGATAGGAGAAATGCAGTTAGACGCTATTATTGCCTTGTTGGGAATATTTGGTATTATTGCCATCATAGGTTTTGTTGTGGCTTTCGTCGTTACTGGATTATTGCTAGGAGTAGCACTTGGTCCTGTACATGGTGAAAACAGAGAACTAGGATCCACGTTCGTGACAGCCTTCATTATTGCTCTTACATATCTTGTAATGCTTATTCCAGTTGTTGGGATATTTCTATTCTGTATAGTGATTATCCTACAGTGGTACGTTATCAAGTCGCGACATGAGCTTGGATGGGGCGGCGCAATTGTAGCATGGATTATTACAATAATCCTAATCGCAATTGTACTTATCATAATCGTGATGGCATTCTTAGGTGGCCTTGCAGCACTAATATTCTTCTAAGGATAAATCACCAACTCTCAGATGTGTGTGCTTTGTCCGAGGATTCAGCACACCACGAAACACGGGACTGTCGAGAAATCATTGAGGATAGATCCAGAGGAAAACTGGTGTTTGACATACACAGAATCACCCGTAGTCCTTTGGCATTCCTCAAGATTCTCGGTCCCCTTTTTCTTTCTCATCATCCAAGTTGTTCTAAGTATGAACACCATACAATAGAAATTAGAGGTCGTCGATTCTGTATAGGCTGCCTCTTTAACACCGCATCTTTTCTACTGGCATCACTTATGCTCATCACAGTATGGTTAATTGATCTGTCTTTACTTAGTAGAAGCTGGCTACTATATGGTGGTATTGGAGGGATGGTACTCTACTTAGTAATAGGTATACTGCACCTCTCAGAGAGTAAACGAAAGAAGATTGCGACGAAATTCCTTTTAGGATCTTCATTTTCTGCAATATTCATCTTGGTAGTAACAGCTGGTGGCAGCATTGAACTCATGATTCAAGAAAAATATGCTCTAGTTTTCGCGCTTTATCTGTTGGTCTTCACATTCCTGTTGATAAAAAGAGCTCGTGAGTTCCTGAAGATTTGCGAACCTTGTGAGTATAAAATGCGATGGAGTCGGTGTCCAGGTTTCATTGATACAGTCTGCGAGCTTATTGATAGGAGTTTTGTAGTTCCAAGAGAAACAGAAAACAAGATGGGCTCGACTTGAGTTTCTTACTTATTTCGACATACTAATTTACAATTCTGTGTTAGAAATTCATTGGTGTAGTATGAATCAAGAGAGATTATACTTTGAAGAACCAATTGTCAGGGTTCCACTCGACAAGGTCCATTTCCCTCGCAGATGCCCTATCTGTGGCGAAGAGGGCACAAAGCCGGCTAGGATTATTGCTACCCCCGGTAAGAATAGATTTCTACGTCCGGAATGGGATCCCGCATTTTATCCCTCAGTAAGAAGAACACAAGGCATAAGACCCCCTGAAATGAAATCTCTCTCGCTCTATGTATGTGATGAGCATTACAAATCCGACGAAGGGGATACTAATTATCGCGTTCTGTGTTTGATTGGCAACGGGTTTCTTGGTGTCGCATTTCTGTTTGCGCTATTCATTATTGGAGGTAGTCTTTGGGGTGGCTATAACGTTGGACTCATTCCATATCTAACAGTATTGGTATTCTTCCTATCCTTATTCATCACAATATTTTCCTTCAGAGGAGGACCCCTAGCAAATGCTGTGAAAATAATTGGTTTTGATGGGGGGCTTCAGAATGTATGGCTGCAAATAAAACGGAGTGACTACCGCGAACTTCTAGTTGAAGAGAATGCCATGCACGCGGAACTAGTCAGCTGGATTATCAAGTCATAGTATGGCAAGACCAACATCGGGATATGTGTGAGATTTTTATCATAAGATGTATCACTATGCTATGCAGTCTGTTTTCATCCTGTAATAGTGAGGTGCATTGAACATTGGATGATATTGAAGTTGTAGGATTAATATCGAAAGTTGCCAACCGCTATTTGGTAATAACGAAAGAAGGGACCGAGTATGAACTATCTGCAATAATGCCATGGGAAGCAGTGTCTCCTGACTTCGACAGCGGACGCTTCGCACAGAATCTTGGACGGCAGATGGTTGTTACGGGAAGTACTGATGGGTCTATAATTTGGGGCGCTCGACTAAGCCCAATCGAATGATTGTGAGGATGCACAAATGATCACAGGAATTGATGTGGTATTCCTACATGTTCAAGATCCTATCAAAATGTCTGAATGGTATCGCGAAATACTTGGCGTAGATATGGGATTTCAAACATCTGACCTTCATTGGCAAGAGCTTGAATTGGATACTAATCGACCCCCCACACGCTTTGGACTCGACCATGTTGAGGATACAGTTTCATCTGTGGAAAAGCAGAAGATCATGATTTCATTTGGAGTCAAGGATATTCATCAAGTAATAGACAATTTGGAGAAGAAAGGAATCCAGTTCTATGGTGATCCAAAGATAGTTGATGCAGGACCAACATTATTTGCAACGACTAGAGACCCAGAAGGAAATTGGTTACAATTCTCCCAAAGAAAATAAATGACGAAGGGATCATAACCTGTTATTCACAGGTATGTCCCCACAGTGTATTCATACTATCACTTTAGCTCTGCTTCGCTTTTCCACAAACCATGAATGTTGCAATAAGATGTAGCCATTACTGTTCCTGGTTTATTGGTCTTGAATGCAAAAATTGCAGAGGGTTCCGAGTACATTCCACTTGAATCTGCACCTTGAGCTGATTCACCATGATGGTCAAACGTACAATAGCCAATCTCTACAGGGAATTTCTCGCCTTCTGGCCAAAAGAACGCATCGCACCACTTGATGTGGTGTGCTGTAGTATTTGGATGAGCAATTTCCTTCCCCACCGAAATGTGGATATGATAAAGCCCATCTGCTTTCTTTTCAATCTCTATTGCTGGAACATGTTTCTCACTCTTCCAGTCAGCGGTCTGAATCCATTTTTTCGACATCTTCTCAAACCTCAATGTTTTATTATTAGACAAGTGTTTCGTCTATGAATTGGCTATTGTTCTCCTATGTTAAAATCCCTTCGGCATGACTGAACACTCAATATTATATGGAAGTGATATCCGCAAAAGAGTGTAGATATTACTCATTTGCAAGTAGGTGCTCAATCGTGGATGCTGGAATTGGAAACAACGGAGAAACTTCCGTCAATGAAGACGAGCTTGTCATGACAACTGGTCCAGTTTCATCGACGGTGCATATCGTCATACTTGCCCTTTTGACTGCTCTCACAACTGTTGCCACTATTGTATTTATAATTCCATTTCCATCGACTGCAGGATACTTCAATCTTGGCGATGCAATGGTAATGATCAGTGGTATCCTTCTCGGTCCTATAGGAGGGTTCATTGCCGGAGGATTTGGTTCAGCTATGGGCGATATAGCATTAGGATATTTTCCCTATGCGCCAATTACACTAGTTGTAAAGGGTAGTGAAGGGTTTATCGTAGGTTTAGCTAGTCGCCATGCAAAGCAATCAATAACGGCAAAACCACTTGATCTTCTGGGCATCATTCTGGGAGCCGGCATAATGTTGCTGGGCTATTTTTTGGGTGAAGTCTTATTGCTCTCTTACAGTGTGGAAGTTGCCTTATTGGAACTAATCACTATAAACTCAATTCAAGTCATCATGGGTGGTATTATCGCTTTGATTGTTGGTCCACTGCTTCGCAATTTCTTACGAAATTACCTAACGGGAAGTAACTAATTGCTGATACTGAATTACACATTTCTAAAGACGGAACACGGATTGATACGTTAGGCGGAACCTCTTTTTAGGTGTATATTCTTTCAAATAGCCTGTCCTACCCCGAGATAGCCCTCGGAATTACACTTGGAGTTCTGAAAATGACTGACAGAGAGAAGCTGAAAATCGATGTCGAACGTCTTAACGAGATCAACAATTTCCTTTTGAAAGATGACAATCCTTTGACTGATGGTGTATTCAAGATAATTGAGAAATATGGAGGAGTCACTGAAATAAACCGCAAAGCCAACGAAGCCAGAAAGCTTGACAATCTAATGTCAATGTTAGAGAGAAAGAATTCGCCTTTCGTTGACGATTTGAAGTGGCTTCAGGAGCAATGTGATAATGATGCTTTCATTGGCATCTCAGAATACCGAAGAAAGGTGCTTGGTGATAAGGCTGATTCAATGGCGTTTGACGAGTCATTCGCTGTCACTCTAGAAATCAGCGCCTGTCAATACTTTCCGTGGTTGATTAAACAAGCAAAACAGGCAGTCGAGAAACAAGAACTAATGCCAGGGAGATTCATCCGTGTAAGGAATATGGTTGAGCAGACTGAAGATGATCACATTATTGCATTTGCGGCAGGGATGCAGATTGTCGATGCTACATATGTTGAAACCCTTGACAATAGAGGCACCTATCCAGGACCTGATGGCGCACCTGTTAACATTCATCTAGGGGGTCCTGAAACAATTACTGGTTACTTTGGAGGTGTGGGGATGCCTAATGAATTTCCATTAAAGTGGGCAGATGAGTATCTCCATTACTACACCACTTATGGCGTTAAACAGGTACTAAATGTCAATCCCGGAAGCGTCCTAGTGGGATACATGATGCATAAACTTGGAATCGACATGGAGTTCAAAATATCTGTTTACATGGGAAATGACAATCCGTATGCATGTTTATGGACTCTGTTGACTGCCAAACTATTTAGTCGAGATGACGGCACCTCTCCATTGATCGGCTTTAATCTCTCAAATAGTGTCAACAATGAAACAATTGAGTTGGCGGCTTATGTTCGTGAGAACTTTGATTTTGAAGATGTCGTTAGGATAGAGCATCACATCACTGAAACATACAAGAGTATTGTCCGTCAACCATATGACAGAACTGCAGAGCTTTTGGAATTAGCAGATCATGTTAAGAATATCAGTGCCAAACACGAGGGCGGGATTCCAGAGATTGATTCGACTCGAGAACATCCCAGTGACATTTTGGATTACTTCCGTGCCAAGGCCGAGATAGAGGAGGCAGGACATATGTCCTTCATGCTTCAGAATTATCTCGACAAACATCATGCGCTGAATAGAACCGCAGAAGAACTGACCAAGAAGGGCCTAACCTTCATTGCTGCAGGCAATCTTCACAAGAAGTAATTGAGATTCGTAAGGAGAGGGATCAATCCCTCTCCTTACTCGAATTCTTTCATCAGTTATCAGGCTGGAATATTCTATCATAGATTTCTTCTAGAATCTCTTTGTGTTTTTGTTCTTCATTAGCAAGTGTTTCAAATACAGTACGATGATTTAATACACCTGTTAGCTCAGAGAGGGCTTTGTAGAAGCTTTGTGAACCTTCTTCGCGTTTCATAGCGACAACAAGAATATCCTGTGGAGAAGAGTTTGCGTCAAGGGGAATATCAAGCAAATATTTGCTGAGTCCTGCCTCTTCAACTTCTGCCAATGTCTTGCAAGTAAACGTATCACAGACATCTCCTTTGAGAGATTCCATGAGTTTCTCCTTGTGACCGATTTCTTGTTCTGCAAGTTTATGAAGTAGCTTTGCAGATGATGACAAAGTGGCATCTTCTGCAGACATCGTATAAAACTCGTAAGCCTCCTCTTCCCTCTGTATTGCAAGGGAAATTAATTGCTCAAAAGATTGTTGAACACTCATAGCGATAACCGAGTGTATGAACAAATAACCACGTTTTAAGCCTGATGTTTGGACGTTCTGTGGTCTACATCCTAAGGTTATTCAAATGTACTCCGCTTCCCGAATCTGATTGAAATGGAACTGGAAAATGGACTTGATTTCAATTGTGCCGAGAGTCTATTAATCAAGGTAAAGAGAGATATGCCTATCCCCAATTTCAACCCCTGTTGCATGAGAATCGCCTCTCTTCTTGGCGGAGGTATATCAGGAACTGGTGAGATCTGTGGAGCCCTATCCGGGGCCCTTATCTGTTTGGGTCTTACAGGTGGCACAGAAGGAACTGAGGATAGAGATGAATTCCAAAGGAAGCGAACCAGAACTCGCGTAATCAATCAAGAATTCATTGCTTCTTTTGTGGAGGAGTGGGGTTCTACAAGATGTGCTGAGTTAATAGCAATGGATCGAGAACAGATTCCCAAAATGGGAAAGCTACGCAACAATAACGGCCCTGCAATCTCTCATTGTGATGATTATGTACAATGGGCTGCAGATTGGGCCCTCGCTTATCTCAGACATCAACAATCCGATTAATCTCTCAGTGGTCTATGGCTGTTTTGATTGAGCAATCGCTCGATTGTACGATTTCTCCAGTGATTCTATTTGTGTTTTCCAGGAGTAACTCTTCACAATCTTCTCACGGCAGTTCATACCCATAGATCTTCTAAGGTCAGGGTTGTTTCCTAGAATCTGCATTCCATCCAGTACTGCCTGCATACTATTGGGATTTACTAAGACGCCCTCGTCGTCTGTAAGTAGTCGAATTGTTTCTCCTATGGCTGTAGTAATAACTGGCAATCCACAGCTCATAGCTTCCATTACACTGAGTCCTAACCCACCAATGTTCTGGGGGATGACAAAGACGTCCATCTTACCTAGTACTTCAGGCAATCTTTCGTGCGGGACTGTGCCAATCCACCGAATCGAATTATCATCAACAGTTCCGTTGATTTGAAACTTCAACATACCGTTTCCTATTAGAGTAAGTCTGGATTGTGGATTGATTTGATGGTATTCTCCAAAAGCCCTGAGAAGTAAATGCACACCCTTATCGTAACTCAGGCGACCAACAAATACAAAGTCAACAATTCCATCGTCTTTGATTTTCTTTGGAGGCACGAACAGATTCGATTTAATTCCGTTCTTAATCACTGAAATCTTTTCCTCAGGAATTCCATTTCCTACAAAATGCGGTTTTTGAGAGGGGTCAACAAGGATCACCTCATCATATTTTTTGGCAGCATAAAGCGATGCTTTCCAAGCAATTCCGAAAATGATTGTATACATCGAGCTTCCTTGAGCATATGCTAGATGATATGTCAGAGCCAAGGGTGGTAATGACTTCTTAAAAAAGGGAAGTGCAAACTCTGTGCTTCCTGAGTTCATCTGGACATGCAGGACATCTATTTTATGACGTCTGCACTCCCTAGCAATCATTCTAACCGAGCTTATGGAATCTATCGAAAAATGGGGATTGAGCTGTACAGCAGGGAATCTATGTACTCTCTCAGGTGCTAGTCCCTCAACTTCTTTGGATTGGGTAAATGCATGAACTTCATGGCCTCTATCAAGCAGACCCTTTAGAACATCATTTGCTCGTACACAGAGCCCGTCGGCCGCATGAAATTTGCTAACCATCCCAATCCTCATAGGAACCATGAAGATGCAGGTTGTCCGCCTTTTAAGCTCTTTCGAGTTTGTTTGATTAACTAACTGCAGAAGGACAGAGGTGGTTCAAAGTACAATCCGGACACTTTGGTTTCTTTGCATAGCAAATCAATCTGCCATGTGCTCCAGCTAATCGTGCATACTCGTACCACAGGTCCTGTGGCAGTATTTCCATGAGGTCCTTCTCAATTTTATCGGGTTGTTTCTGCTTAGTTAAACCGAGACGCTGAGTCACACGTCCTATGTGAGTGTCAACAACAACTCCCTCGTTGATTCCAAAAACAACAGATAATACCACATTTGAGGTCTTCCTGCTCACGCCTGGAAGAATAACAAGCTCATCAATGGTCTTAGGAACTTCTCCTTTGTATTTCTCCACCAGTATCTCGGAGGCCTTTTTGATGTACCCTGATTTCCGATTATATGTTCCCACACTTCGGATGATGGGAATTAGATCCTCTATCCTTGCTTTTGCCATTTCTTTCGGTCCTGGATACTTACTAAAGAGCACAGGAGTTACCTTATTGACAGATGCATCTGTCGTATGCGCCGAAAGCAATGTAGAGATTAGCATCTCGAATGCATTACTGTGATTCAAATATGTTGCTGGAGCATCTGAATGTGCATTAGATAATAACCTGAGAATTGCTTTCGCCTGTTTTTTAGAATCGGTTGGCATAACGCATATCCTTCCTACAGCAGTACAGTATGAATGATGCTTGACAATTTCAATCCTCCCCTTGAAGCTCTACCATGTCATCTTGTTCGGAATTGTTGTTTCCAAATGGTCCCTTTGCTACTGCAATAAGGATTAGAATATTGAGAGCGAAAACAGCCAGAAACGTCGACTGTGGGCTCAAGATAGTATAGATTAATCCCGCAATTGCGGGACCTATAGATGAAAGTATGTACACAATGACCCAGAAGATAGACAGGACCTTTGCAGTATCGGTCTGGGGAAGGCGTTTCCTAATTAGGATAATAATCAAGCCCCACCAAAGAGCATCATTGAGATACTTCATTACGATTGCTACAAACGCCGTTGAGAATATCATACTCGCACCCGGAATGTATGAATCAATTAGTGGTAAAAAGTCCTCAGGAATTACATAGGGGAAGGATAATGCAAAAAAGAGAAGCGCCGCACTAACTGGCATAACGCTATAGACCACTGTCGCCGCTCTCTTAACCCCCTTCCTATCTGTTATTCTTCCCATCTTCAACAATAGAGGCACAGAAAGCAGTAGTTGGAATATTAGTATAAGGTTGATTCCTGCAATATCAATCTCAAGTTCCTCGTTTGCATAAATCAGGGCGACCGTTTTGAAGAGTGTGTCGCTTATTGTGTCTAAAACAACGATAGTGAGAAGTCCCGGAATGGCTGCTACAAGTAGAGAAGCGGCTTTTCGATTCTGAGAGAAGAATTCCGAAATCAAGGTTCTATCTGTTCTTTCGTGCGACTGGATGCTACTATCCAAAAAATAGATTCTTGCGGCTGAGGATACAAGCAAACAAAGACCTGCAATAAAATACATGAATCTGAATGCCTCTGAAAATCCTAACAGCGGTTCTACAAAACCAAAAACAATCAACGCTATAATGCTAAGTCCTCTACCTGCAGTAAAAAGCGACAAAGCAAACCCGCTATGTTCTTCCGAAACATTTTCCATGATATACGCAGACGAACCACTTCTGAATAGATCTTGTATCGAAATCATTAGTATGGCTGCGACAACAACCCAGAACTCGAGGAACACTCCGATTACTATGAAATAAAGAGCTGTTACGAACTGAGCCATGCACGCAATTTTCTTTCTATCCACAGCATCTCCCATATATCCGCCAGCTAATCTGAATATGCTGCTGAAACCCGCTGAGATGGATAGTACTATACCAATCAATAGCACATCCCAACCAAGGGCTCGCAGATATAGGTTAAAGTATGAACTCAGGTAGTTGAAGGTGCTAAGCACCCAAGATGTTGTGAGAAACACTGTATAGTTCTTGTTGGAAAAAATCGTTTTCAAAGAAGTTCGCAAATCTTGTTCTGGGACCGTGGCTACTCCCTCATCAATAATTCCTATTTCGGATTCCGCAGTATTACTTTCGTGCTTATCATCATTCAGATTATCTGTTTTTTCTGAGGAATCCGGTTTTTCATGGAGCAGTTCGGTCACATTACATCCCAGAACGTTCTTGTGGGTAGAGCAAGAACATGAACTCTATTCCTAAGTACATACTAGGTATGGCATATAGACTCCTGCCTTATTTTGTCCGGACGATAATTTCGGAAGATTTGTTCTCTTCCGAAACTCATCCAAATTCCTCTGCGGCATTGATTCTCATACATCAAATACAAGCACACTTACATCACCATCCGTAGTTGGCATGGCGACTAACCTGTGTGTACAGATATCTGCTGTTAGAACAATGCACTCAGGTGGCGTCGCTGATCCCAAGAGATTCCTCACTGCCAGCTCCAAATTCAAAGCGACAAGTCTGATTATCTCAGGGTCATTGAAAGCGTCCACCTCGCGTCCTACTTCAGGACCGATTACATTTGCAAATGTTGTTTCTAATCCGCTTCGTATCATTATGTTCAATTCCTTCTTTTCTTATGCGATTTTCACCGCGGGATTTTATCCTAGAATGGATCGTCGTCACCAGGACCTGCTGATGGGGTTTGTGTCATTTTTTTTCTCTCTCCTTTTAGTTTCTCTTTCGAGAACCAAACGTCCAGTATCAATGACGGTCACATTTAGAGGCATATCCGCAGTACTAACCACTTACGAGTCCAATGGTATGTCCACTAGCAATTGAATAATCAATCAACTAGAATGGGTCTGGATCTTCGCACGGTGGTTGAACAACAGACGAAATACCGTTCACTATGCCGACTGATAGCAACCCTAGAGCAACACGATTTTCGGTCATGTTCTCGTAGATTGTT
>CAYMLT010000041.1:0-16218 GCA_964391265.1 uncultured archaeon | reverse complement strand
AGTTCTCGAACTACCGAGGTGTCATTGTTTTCTAGTTCTCTAATCGTATACCGTTCATTTTTAGTTGTACAATCTTAGACACCAGAGTGATGTACTCCCAGGTAACGGCACTGGGGGGACTCTGTGAGGTCAGAGCTGTATCAAGACAACCTCATAGAACGGTACGTGGACCTGAGTATATAACCCCCTATAGAATCGTTCAAACCGTTATCTAAGGGAAGTCCAAGTCTGTTTAAGATTCTTGTAACTGTTTGCAACCCTTCAATGCCAAGAAGAGAAATTTCCTCTGAAACCTTCTTTGACATCGGGATGCATTTGACAAAATAGTCCTCTTTCTTGTACAGATTGATTGCAGAAGTATTATCTTCGTGAACAAACAATCCAATATCCCGGTTCATCTCCTGTGCAAATTCCTCCGCCTTTTCCATCAGCATCTTTCCCAGTCCATTACCTCGGAATTTAGGGTCGACCACGATGTCATAGATCCATTGAGGCTTCCGAAAGTCCCATGTGTCCTCGCTGTTCCTTTCACTCATCCAAAGGTAACCACACCGTACTCCACTATCTTCAGTGGCGATGAAAACTCTAGACTTTGGATCCTCAAAATCGCAATATTCTTCCATTTCTTTTTTATTGGCTGCAAGAAGTTCATCATCTGATTTGTTGGGGTTCCCATTCACTAATTGATCATACATGGATTTTCTGAGAAGTTTCAGGGTTTCGTAGCTTAATTTGTAGAAAAAGTTCCAATCGTCTTCGTTTTTGGCCTGTGTTATTTTGAAATTCATCATATCTCACTCCTCACTAGCCGAAGCTTTACCAACAGGGGAGATATAGACTGTCATCTCGTTCTCACCATCGACCTGAATCAACTCATCCATAACTTTCTGTTCGTAAGCTGCAATCGCACAGGTACCTGCACCAATGTCCTCACATGCAATGTACAGATTCTGGCATACATGTCCTGCTTCAATGAGGATGTCCTTGTAGCTGACAAGACTATATCTCCACTCTGTCTTGTATGGTATAGCCGCCCACACAAATACAACTGCGGATTTTCCAATGAAATTCTGGAACCATGCCTTATTCATGAGCTCTTCTCCATCAGGAAGATTCTTTGTGACTAGGAGGAGTTTATGCTCAATTGGAAGATACCGATAGATACCAACGTCAAGGCCTTCAACTCGATAAACTAGCAGATAGGTTTCGAAAGGTTGACGTCCACCACCTGATGGTACTGTACGTTTTGTCCACACATTGTTCTTGTCTACTTCTCGAACTCCCTGAGTTGCCCACAAGAGAAATGACAATTCTTCGAGAGAAAGCGGCTCATCAGTGAAAACTCGCCTGCTTTTGCGATTAGCTATTGCATCATAGAGAGGAATCCGACCCACTTTGATATCCTTGGGATCAACCAAATCTATCAGTTTAGCACTACTATCATATGGTTTCTCCAAAGGCGGTGGGGCAACATCCCTCCTCTGGTCGGGTTCCCACCATTCTTCGGGAGGAATGGCGTCATAGTCATGAGCCTTCAGTAAATCGCGTCGTTTCTTGATTTCACTATCGTATCTATCCATTGTTTACACCAATCTATGGATGGTCAAGAACACCACCCTTCGCTACTGTAATTTTTTACAGTCCTAAGTATAAGGCTTCGTTTTAGCGCCGGTAACTCGCACCTATTTATTCTTCAAATACTCCCAGTCCCAGAACCAGTAAGCCAATCCTTTCCATTCATTCCATTTTTCAAATGCGGCTTCCACATCAGCAGGTGCAATATTTTCTCCATTATGCCATTCATGCGATACTACTGTTTTTGCCCATGAATCAACAGGGATGAAATCGTAGCGTCCCAAGATCATCAATAGGTTTGCAGCAGCGTAATTTCCTACACCCTTAATCGAAAGCAATTTCTTTCTTAAGGTCAAAGTAGGAAGATCTGAAAACTTGAGAGATTCCAGGTCAAGTTCTCCCGACACAACATCCTTCGCTAATTTCAGAATATAGGGTGCCCTGTAGCCAAGGCGAGTCTTTTCTCGTAGTGTATTTTCATCAGTTTTTGCGAGTTCCTTGGGAGTAGGGAAAGCTATCTTAGATGAGTCATTTGGCATCGGGCATCCAAACTGGGATACAACATTTGCAGCCATTCTTTTAGTCGCAGTCCAAAGGGTATTCGTCGTGAGAATAGTTTTCACAACATCTTCAAATAGAGTTGCTGAGCGAAGGACTCTTCCTTGAGCCATTTTCTTCATCTTTGCCAGCTTTGGTTCTTTGCGGATTAATTTGTAGAATTCTGAGAAATCTTGGTCAAGGTTTAGCATCCAAGATACAGTTTGTTTCACCTCTCTCTTTTCCTCTTTGTCCAGACTGGCATCAATGCCAATTCGAACCCCTGTTTCAATTTCTTGAATATTAAGTTCTACAACATTACCTGAACCAAGTTGGAGCATATATTTTAACAGGACCTTCTCTTGGTCAAAATCGAATGGTGCAATCTGATACCATCCATGTGATCGCACTGTCGAGTATAAGGAGAAAGGTTGCTGAGCCCTAAGTGAAATTTTCATTATACACACTCTGCAATGACATTACTTATCTCTGTTTTTCAATTCGGGTCACTGAGTAACCTTTTTATCACTACTTGGCTTGCCTGAGATTCGCTTACAGGACGTAGCTCCCAGACTTTCTTTTTACATCATTACGAATAATACACAATTCTTTTGGGTGAAATTGCAACAGAACATGAGATAAAACACGAAAATCAATCACATTCTTCAAGTTGATGATAGCGCAATCATTTTCGATTTAGGAAGGTGGAGGGAGTTTAGATGGCATCAGGAAGTTTCGATTGATATGTCGAGAAATCCCTTATACGTGAAAGTCGAGATGCAATATGTTCCATAATTGAAACTGCCCCACTTCTAGTGATTTTTGTCCCAACACTTGGCATTAGCCCACGTCCTCATGCTTCTAATTAATCCGCCATCGGTCTGGATCGAGTCCCATACCACTCAAGACATTCCTCATGTACTCATCGTCATCTGCATCTAATATGAGAGTCGCAGATGAGTCCCTATGCAATAGAACGTAATTGTACATAGGCATTAGATTTCACTTCCGTGAACTGGTTCGTAGGTATATTCATCTAGTGTGACAAGTCCATTCTGCGAGTATTCAGTCCTGCGTGTCCTGAACACACCACAGTACATACAGATGTCCTTGACCTCTGTCCATTCCCCCCTGCTGTCAGTCTTGGAGTCGTGGTAGTGATGTGTACGACCTTCCACACCCTCTGGTTCGATGCTTGAGTCTAATTCTGAGGTTGGGACTTCATCATAGTATGCCCTTACAATGAGTTCCATGTACAAGCAAGCCCGAAAGCCCGATCTTATCCATCTCCTGAGAATTACCTAATAATTCTCAATTTCTTAGGTAGAAAATCCAGACAATATCTGTTGGGGCACTGAAAATAGGTACAGAGAAGCAAACGAGGAATATGGTAGAGAAACACAAGAATAACAATCTGGCAATTCTTGTATCGGACAACTCCATTTCACTCCAATCTTCAAATTACCTATCTTCTTCAAATAAATCAGTATAGTAGTGTGTGAATAGGCATGAAAAAGGATACAGAAGAAGAGAGAGAGCGGGAAAATTAGAAATGAGAGATAGGGTTGATGCTCGCGACGGATAGTGTTTTCGCTCCATGCTGGCGCACTATCAAGAGCTGTTGACCGCACTGACGAGAGAAAGGCAGATCGCTTCGTATAACTCATCTGAAACTCGATTATACTCAGCCATTGTATTTTCTTCCTCAAACCAATAGTCATTCCAAGAACCCATACCCCCAAAGACCCATCCGTGAAAGCATGCAGTAAATAGTTGTCTAGCTTCATTGGAAAGGTAGCCGTTTGGGACATAGTCCGATTCAGTCATGAGGGGGTCAATAATTAGCGCTTGTTTTGCGTCATTGAAATCTTCTACCCAATATTTTGTGACTTCGTTTCTCTGCGCAAACAATGTGATATCATCCAATGCATCCTGAAGTCTAGAACGGGCCTTGGTCAACGATGTTGTTGGGGGTCGCACTGGCCAATCTCTAGCTAGTAGGCAGTAGTAGACTTTCCAAAGTCGGTTTCCTCTCAACTTTGAAGTCTTCCAGATGCCCTCCCACAAATCACACACTTTGCCTTTCACGGCCTCGATAATCCACCGACCTCCTCCCCCTACAAAGGCGGCGCTCATCCTGTCAGTGATGTTATCTTGATTTGATGTGCCAAAATGAAGATTTAGTCGTTCAACACCTTGAGCACTCAGCAAAGCAAACCACTCATTTGGATTATTAGCTATGATAGTATGATCATCAAAAGAAGTCGTTTCTGGCATTGTAATGAATTCGATACTCTGACAGTATTCTGCCAGAGAGTGATTCAAATCAAAGCGAATCTCATACCCTTGAAGATATGCATTAGCATGAAGAACCAATGATGCAATTTGTGCAGTTTCGCTGTTCATCCTTCTTCATTTACAATGATATGTTACCAATCTTAAAACATGCAAGTTGATGACCACTTTATCATTCATAAAGAGAGTTTGGGCAAGAGTTGCCATTGTTTGGAGCAATAATTTATTGTATCTACACGGTATGCACTTCGATAGAAAGCCCTTCATATTATTCATAGTAAAATGGGACACAAAGTGTGCGAAGCATGATTGGGACAATACTTGAAACATCTTCACACAGTTGAGCCTGCAAGGAGAGTCTAATTCTCCTTCTCTCCAGAGATGTTTTGAGTGTGGGTTTATCTAGTATAACACAAAATTACTCTGTGGGAGGACTAGGTAAGTGGGCTAGTGCGATTGCTAAGGCAAAAACACGACGCGCGCGACCGAAGAGAAGCCTTCTTCTCAAAGGAAGTCCTTACTCTCAAAAGATGGACTATCAGGTCCTCGAGAGTCCGCGGTTGTTCACCAAGCTCAGATGAGCCTTCTCAGTTTCAGTGATGAATCTGAGAGGAGTGATAATGACTCTGCCGTGGCAAAAGCTATAGCAGCTCTCTCTGGCATTGACGATGATAAGTCAATATCAAGTCAGGAGAAGGAAACCAGGTCTATGGGAGGGATTGTACCCCGATGATAATAGACAATGTTCCTACTAACTCACATCATCAGATGATTGAGGGTGGCGACACCAGTAGGAAAAGGGTGGAATATAGAAGTCTTTCAGTTGAGATTCACTCACATCTCAAGACAGGTCAGCAATGGACTGTAGGGCCTTTTCATAGGAAGGCTTGCATAGCTACTTTAGCAACCCTTTTATTCAATTTACATGGACATGAGCCATCCCGGAGCGTAGCTCAACCTGGCAGTCTGATGCTCGTCTGAGCATTAGGTCATAAGCAATGGACTGTAGAGAGCTGCCAATTCGGATGGCAATCACAGCTATCCATCGGTTGCCGGTTCAAATCCGGCCGCTCCGACCACTACTTTTCTTTTGGATATTATCAATGAAAGATAACAACGGGGAATCAGGATTTGAGCCACAATCTGCGATGACTACTCCTCAAGCTTCTCGAGGACTTCCTTTGGAAGTGGTATTCTAAAGGTGCATCTCATATCACCTTGCAAGGCTGATTCCAGCATCTCGACGTCTAGTGGCTGGTCAAAAGCGATCTCCCATGGTTTTACAGTGAATCCACCACTACAATAACAGAATGCAGGTGACACTTCATTCTCTCCTGTCCTTATTGCTTCCCTTGCCCATCCACAGTGACAGGCATAGTATCGTTTCATGCGTTCATCAGATTCAGCAAGATACTCCTTTGTTAAGAATGGGATCTTTGTATGGATGAGCGCATCTCCAACTCGTTTCGCACTTCCAGTACCCGGGTTATCTTTTATCCACTGAACAACTCTGTCATCAATCTCCTGATTGAAGAATGGCGTACCTTCATCTCGGTGTTTTTCCAATTGGCTGACGAAAGCATCTCTCTTTTGCTCAAGAAACTCGTCAATATTCTTGGAGGCGAGGTACTTTTCTCTCTGTCCACTATTGTAAAACTCAGTTGGCAGCCCGTGTGCAACATCAATCAGGGCTTTTTCGCATATTTTAGGGTCGACCAGTGCTTCCATCCTTTCCATTACGGCCTGAGTGATCTTCGGTTTGGCTGATGGCGGAGTTCCCAAGGCTGGTAAGTCAATCCCTTTGAATACCTCATCCCGCAACTCTTCACCCGCCTCTTCACCAAGTTTCTCATGAAGCACATTCAATACTTCGCTTCCATCAATTGGTTCCAAGAAGGAGATGTATAGGTCATTGTTACCAATGAAATAGCCGTATCTGAGTAGAACTACAAAATTCCCATAGGTATTGAGATTTTCATCCATCATCACCTTTGTGAACTTGATAGCATCGTCGGATGTTGCAGACCCAAGAGAAGCATCTGAATTATGACCTTTGAGGAAATTTTCGAATCGTTCAACCAGAGCAACAGCGTCATCCATTTGTTCTTCGGGAACTTTTTGTTTGGTCAGAAATTCTCGGAAACCGTCTTTATCCATCGTTACCACCAGATTATTTCACACACAAACCGAGTCCAATCCATTAATCAACAGCAGGAAGAACGCAAGAATTTAGTTCGTTCGTTCGCCTTTGTCGAGAAGAAGATTAGATACCGTAGAAACCTATCATTATCACAGGGTGTTTTTCTTTATTGGCGCCATACGCGGGTAATACTCCCGTATTACAGGTGCTCAAAAGCCCTAATGCGATACAAAGAAACGGTGCAAAATAGTGCGAGGTATTGAGGCCAAAATTAAGGAGAGCCTAACGGCTCGAGGTATCAAATGCCATTCAGTATACAGGATGCCTGATCCCGAGGAGTTTAGAGTATTGATTGCGTTTGATTCGCAGAAGAATCCAAGCCTGACCACCAGAAGAATTGAGCGTGTGTTGAATGAGATGGGACCAAGCGGATTCTCCGTTCCCAAGGACTTTCAGAGATTAAGTGCTTCCTTCCTTCACCTTGAGGTCAAAATGGGAGCTCGAACAGAGCAGACAATAGAAGTGACTGCCCAATAGGTAGCATTCGCAGAAGTCAAATATCCATGAGTAAATCCCCCAGTGGGTATCATCATGGATCTGAAGTTGGAGAAAAGGACAATTCTTGTTACTGCCGCATCGAGAGGTTTAGGTCTAGGCGTGGCAAAATCTCTTGTCAATGAAGGGGCAAGGGTGATCATTTGTGGACGCAATGAAGCATCCCTAAAATCTACAGCAGGATTGCTGGGCGAACATGCAGAATACTTAGTTGCAGATGTATCGAAACTCGAAGATGTTTCTATGCTACTCGAACATGTAAAATCAAAATACGAAACGTTGGATGGGCTTTTTGTTAATGCCGGTGGACCTCCGCCAGGAACCTTTGATACTGTGTCCGAAGAAGACTGGGAATCCAGTTTTCAGCTCACCCTCATGAGTGCGGTACGTCTAACAAAGGAATCACTTCCTCTATTGAAAAAGTCTGATTCGCCATCAATCCTCTATAGCACATCAATCTCTGTCAAACAACCGATTGGCAATCTACTTCTTTCCAATTCCATGCGGCCTGCTGTCATTGGTATGATGCGTACTTTGGCAGAAGAAATCGGTCCACATGGTATTCGCGTGAATGCTGTATGTCCAGGATATATCAATACCGAACGTGTAAAGGAACTCATGGACGCATCAGGCGATGCAAAGGCAGCTACCGATCGGATCACCACAAGTGTTCCATTAGGTCGCATGGGCGAACCTGACGAATTTGGTGCGGTTTGTACCTTCTTACTAAGTCCAGTATCGAGCTATGTTCACGGTGCACTATTGCTCGTTGATGGCGGAATGTACAAGGGAATGATGTAATTCTATAGATTCCGACCAAACTCTGATGGATCCACATGACCTAGTCTTTCTAATGCTTTCTTGGCATATTCTCGAGTCTGTGGGTCCTCATCATCCAATATTCTCTCAAGCGATCCGACTGCCGGTGAATAGGGTGAAACACCCATTGCCCAAGCTGCCAAGCGCCTGACTGACACGACTGGGGATTCCAATAGCTCAACAAGCGCCCTCAAAATTATTTCAGATTTCTTTTCAACTACCAATCGAATCAGCTGTTCCTGTTCTTTTGGTACCGACCTTGTCATTGCATCTGCAAGTCCTTGTAGTGCCCGAGAGCTATCCATGTCTCTCAGTCCCCGAATGGACCAATCTCTCACTTCTTCATCTGTATCTTCCAGAGCGGCCAAGAAACAACTAATTGAGTCTTCAGAGCTAACCTTGGCTAGTGCCCAAGCAGCTGAACGCCTGATTTCAACGTTTGAGTCTCCAAGTAGCGTACATAATGCACCAACAGTTTCATCCGAAGTGTTGTGAGTCAGTGCAAAAATGGCTTCTTTTCGCAAATTCACATCATCATCACGATTTTTCATGGTTTTTCGCAAAAATCTTCCATAATTGATAGGATCTGTACCTCCTAGAATATGAACGGCCCATTTGCGAACTTCAAATTCTTCGTCTGAATTTGTCAATAATCTTGAAATTTGTTCGTTTAGAGAATCAATTTGCCTCCTATAGGTAGCTTGCAACCCTTTCACCTGTATTTTTGAATTTGAGTCGTCAAGAGCTCTCGTTATTACCTCTATTGCAAGTTTGTCGCTAAGTAAATCCACCAGATTCAGAACAAGCTTCTTGTAATCCGCAAATTTTGTTGAATTTTTCTGAAAAACTTCATCGAGTAACAATACAGACTCGTTAGGATTGGCGTTGAATTGATCTGCAACCTCTCGCCTGTTTTGTGGGTCCTCAGACTTCAGAAGTAATTCTCGTAACCTATTCACAGTTACCAATATCCAGATAGCCTCTTGTTACCTTTTTCTATGCAGCAACCACATCAATAAATCTTGAATGCTTCGGCATGTGGTAGTTTGAACTTGTCCTTTCCGGGATCATGTTTCAAGGTGAAATGAAAAGCTGCCATCTGTAGCGTTATTGTATTTGCGATAGACTGACCCAAGGAACTTTCAAGTTGCAAATAATCAGGGCAATGAAGAAGATACGCTCGCATTTTGAGAGTATTAGAAAGGATATTCATGTAAATTTCATCCTTTTCTTTCAGTGGAGAATCTGCTACCAGTATAGCTGGTTCGCCGCCTCTGATTGATATATTATAGTGATGCTGAAATTCCTCTCGTAGAACACTCATGCCTTTCACAAGTGAATATTCGTCAAATTTCATCATTCCAAGCTGTGAAGCAACATAGTTGGGACCATCAGATATTAGGTATAACAAATCATCTGATTTGAGTATCTGAGTAATCTCCTTTCCTGCAGACTCTGCCCAAGTAACAATACTAGCCACCTCATTCTCAAGTATGTACACATCATTGTGAATGCGTGTGTGTGGCATGGACTGTTTGATAACGGCTAGTTTCAGAAGGTATGCCATTGCAGCTGTAGTTGGAGCTGATGGACTGGTGTTATAGGTATTAACCCCTGATTTTGTTTCCCATATTTCATTAGCATGATCACAGGCTGTTCCTTTCGCATTATCAGTCAAAGCAATAGTAGTAGCCTCATTTTCTTGCGCATATTCCATGGCAGCTATTGTAGCAAGACTCCTTCCTGATGCTGTTATTCCAACCACAACCGTTTGTTCATCCAGCGGAATATTGTGAAGTTCGGTTGGAGATAATGAAATAGCACTACCAGAAACAGCCAGAAACGCTCGTTTGCCATACTCAGCTACTGCGTATGAATCGCCACAGCCCATGAATATCAGACGTTTATCCTTCAGAATAGCAATATCGCTTCTCTTGACATTTCTTATAGTATCGGGGATTGCAGTTACCTGTAATTTGATGGCATTATAGCACGTGTCTAGAAATTCAGTCATTTTTCCAGCTCCTTTTCACAGCATATTGACATCAGGAGGTTCATAACCTATTTGTCGTAATAGACCAATGATGAATCCACGGTGATGAGTTTCATGTGTTGCCATATGGATTAGCGCTTTTGCTACAGTGAAACTCACAGTACCCTTTTCCCAATCTACGCTTTTGACGTATTGAAGACTGACTTCGGTTTGATTGGACATAAACTCACGAGTTTCCCGCTCAATCTTTTGCCAGGTCCTTGCAATCGATTTGATGTCTTTGAACTCCTTGGGGTCCAGCTTCTCAGTTTCCATATCGCTAAGCAAGGAAATCCAATAGATCTCTGTGTTCATAAGATGGACCAAGATATTGCGAAACGATGTATCGCCTATCCCTAGATTTCTTGTAAAATCGCCATTATCCAACTTCTTGAGTGATTCCAATAGAGGCTTTCTACAGGTAAAGTTGTGGTCTAGGAGTATTTCAAGGGTGGGAATCATGAGTTAGAAGGAAACAAACTGCCTTATCATAGTCACGCATCTGGCCAATCTTCAGTAATCTCACAAGATTCCAATGGGCGATATGTATGATACTTCTTGTGCTTTGAGATATCTTATATCCTTTCAAACGAAATCTCATTTAGTGATGAAACGGTTGGAGAATTATTGATGCAATCTGAGAAATTACTAGATTTACTTGAGAATTTGAGATCTACAAAAACGAAAGTCCACATCTCTCTAGTTAGTGGATATGCCCGAGAGGGGTATATTGTGGCAGTCAGTGAGAACTGTTTATGTTTGGAAAGAAATCTTGATAGCGAAACAATGGATTTCATAATACCATACGGTTCAATTTCTAGTGTTGATATAGAACACAATAAGCACAAGAAGTAGACAAAAAGTGGCGCCCCCGCCGGGATTATCAAAACACTCGGAAATCAAGTGCTTTCTTGAACCCGGGTCTCAAGAGATCCGTTCCAAGGTGCCAATCACATTGGATTGACAGTCTTGAATGCTATTTCGGAAACTACAGAAAATCTGCAGTATTGACCGGACTACACTACAGGGGCTCCTTTGTGTACTGCTCATAGCAAGCAGGTAACGCGCCCTATTTCGTATATCTATTAAAGTTGTCGTTAAGTTCGAATCATTTCTCCATCAATTTCATTATAGATAGGAATCTCCCTCGAGGTCTTCTCTCATAGCTACGATATTATCATACAATTCCGGATATTCACTCAGATTATGAGGAAGTTTCAAAGATTCAAGTCCTTCTACATTGATTTCTAAATTGTATCTTGTTCCTTTTTCTAAATTGAAGATTTGCTTACATTCAGCAAGTAATGCCACATCAAAGATACCAAACACATCATGTTCAAACTCCCTAATCCTCTCATTCGATTTGATTCCTTCAAAGTTAACTTTGAGATACTTTTTCGCTCCAACACCTCTTAATGACTCGTCAATAGATACCCTTAGAGTAGAACTCCCAGCAACTCTTGTTCTAAGAAGTTCATCGCATGTTGCTGGGATAATGAAAGATCTAGGATAGAATGAATATCGGTGCACCAGAGGTTTCAGAAAGGTCAGACTCAACCATTCTTTATTGCTACCTGTGTCTTCAATCATGAATTCAATATATTCAACATCCTTTCGTGGGTTCCATTTGAGGAGGTTTCCATCATGATTGGAAATGTATTTTCCAAATATGAATGGAAATCTCAGGAATTCTATAACATCTTTGGTGTAAATCATCTCCTTACTTAGCAGAACCTCAGAGTTTGGTTTTTTCCTGAGGTCTAATCTGTATACTCTCTTTGTCTTGTCTATGCCCACATGGCAGGAAACTGGAATTACAATTCCATTCCATCTTGCTATCTCGTCCAAAAGAGAGTTAGTCATACTTGAACTCTCCACTTGTTCATGGGGAGTATATCCATGAAGAGCTAAGTACAACTCGGGAGGAGGTTCCGATATCCGAATCCAACGTACTGGGAAATTCTTCCCTTTTGGAGGTCGGCCATACTCTAACACACCAAGACACCTCCATACCATTTCTCCATCATAGAGAAGATTCACAAACAGCACGTTTTGTCCTTCGATTTGAGTAACTACAATGGGAAAGCGATCCCAATTTCCACTCTTGACGATATCTTCAGCACATTCACTGAGTGTTTCAGGATTAATCACACAGCGATACCATCCTTGTCTGAAGAAATGAGCTCGTTCTGCATATCCTGCAATCATTTCTCCAGAAGGACTTCTTGGGAATACCAGCCAAGAATCAATACCATCTGATGTTTCTCTTTGAATAAGCTGTCCTGCCAGCTGTGAATACTGAGGAGTTTCAGATTTTGGTATGTTTGTCAACTCTTTAGCTCTGCTTATCAAATTGGCATAGATAGCTTGGAAATCATATTTTGAGTAAAAAGTATCATCGGACTTCTCAGACCTGAAACCTATCTGATAGAGCTCCCATTCAGCAATAATATCCCAAAGATTCACTACCCAAGGAGAAGTACAGTTGCCAAGAATGTAGTCAGCAACGACAAATACAGCAAGGAAGAGACTGTTTCCATAGAGATATAGAATATCCTCATGATTAGTTTGAACACGTTGAAGCGCTACTTGGTTGGTATGTTTTAATTTTTGCAGCAAGTTTTCCCTTTCATTGTAGAGAAGTTGCCAAGTATTGGCTCGATGTTCGTTATTGCAGATTATTCTACGAACTTCTCTCAGTGTATCCAGCAAAGAATCAGAAGATGAGGTTTTGCTCAGGGATCCCTCACAAATACTCTCAATTTTCCTGCAACAGTTATGCATATCATCATAGACTGGTACTTTACTCATTAGAAATCGAACAGCTGAAAGAAGTCGTCGAACCTCTTGTTTTCGAGATTCCAATGTGTCAATATCTTGTTTTTCTGAGTGAAAAACAGGCGATCTTCTAGAAACTGCAGTCCAATCTCCTGTGTAATGCGATGGATGTGGTATCCTACCATACTCTCTACACCTTGTGATTTTTTCAACCGGGTATATACGTTCTTTTGACCTGTTAGGCAGAGGTGTGGAATAAGATGCATTCAGTGAAATCCTATCTGTAAGAGCTGAATTTGCTGATTGATGATAGATTGGAGAGGTTCGTATCTGCCAATGTGAATGGGACTCTCCCACAAATGAGTAACCCTCATCAAATCTGGCACGATTGACATCAGGAACAAGCGTCATTGCACAATCAGACCAGCAATTGGATTTTTCTTCGGAAACAATCCATGATTGACTTGTAACACTAGATGTGGAAAATGCTAGTCCATACATTGGAATTCTGTGTCTTTTCAGAGGTACTTCGGATGGTGTGAGGTCTGTTCCTCTATTACTCTCACCTCTAAATTTACCCGCCCATTCTTTGAGATGAGGTATATGAATCATTTCACTCTCAGGTTCAGCTGTTGTAGGCGTGTCTTGGACTATGATGCGAGTATCAACTCTCTCAGGAGTAGTCCAACCAAGTGTCTTTGGTACAACGGGAAGGTTCCAGAGAATCTCATCAAGATGCTTTGCTCGAGGTGATGCATGAGGCAACGCTCGTTTACACCTCATCTGATATCGTGGATTCATCTTTGTACCAGCTACACCCGAATCCGTCCATATTATGTTGGTATCAGAAGATGGAAGTGAATTGAGAAGAGTATTTTCCAGTACTCCTAAGAGATGTTTTCTGTGAGAGGGAATCATCTGGGAAACCGAAGACCAACCATCAATAATGATGATTGAATCAGCCAAAGAAACGTCGGTCAGTTTTCTCTCTAGGTCTTCTATTCTTACTTCGTCAGCTGATGGATCATCATCTTATTCAAAGAACGACATTGTAATTGCCGTTCTTGATTCAGGCATTAACTCGAATCATGAAGATCTAGATGGGGGTAAGGTGCTAACGGAGGTCAATCTTGTCAATCCCAATCCGGGTGATGAAAATGGACACGGAACTTCGATGGCTAGTATTATTGCGGGAACTGGCGATGCAAATTATCAATACAGGGGTGTCGCTCCTGGTGCTGCACTAGTTTCGGTGAAAATTCTGGGACCAAGTGGTACAGGTAGCGAATCTGATGCGATAGATGGAATGAATTGGGTCGCACAGTACAAGAACACATACGGTATTGAGATAGTAAGTTGTTCATTTGGGGGAACTCGGCATGGAGAGTTAGATGCTGTAGCACTAGCTGCAGACACACTGGTTTCTGTTCATGGTCTTGTAGTAGTGACCTCAGCAGGTAATGATGGACCCGGTGCTGATACTATTACTTCACCAGGTACTGGTAGATATGTTATAACAGTTGGAAACGCACTAAACCCCGCGCATGGGGGATGGGCTCTATATTCTAGTTCGAGTAGGGGACCATGTGATGATGGAAGAATCAAACCAGATATCTTAGCACCCGGATACGGCATGTATTGTGCTGACTATCAGGACACAGATGGTTATCATTACTCAGGAGGGACATCAGCAGCAGCAGCATTTGTATCAGGATTGATTGCATTGTGGTTGGATTATGATTCATCACTCAAAGGCTGGATAAGTACATATCATAGGGAGCCAATCATAAAGAACCTACTAATGGCAAGTGCTAAGGATATGCCCGGGGATTCTGTCGTTGGTAAGGATAACAGCTATGGTGCTGGAAGGATAGATGCTTGGAGTGAAATATGGTTCATTAATACTGACATATCAAAATCAAGCTCGACTGCTCCCTTAGCACTAGGATATTCTTGGAATACCCATAGCTACAAGCGATATGATGAGCCGTTATGGGTTTATGATAAGGACAACGGGGCCGATTGGTACAAGCTATATTGCTACAATGGCCTTTTGATGGCAATATCAGTTCGTTGTGATCCTGACCTTATTGCTCGCATCTATCTCTACAATTACAATCTGCAAGAAATCAAGCGATCATCAGAGAGTACCTCACCAACTTTGGAACATACAACGACGTATAGTGGACTGTACTACATCAAAATTCTAGTAAGGCAGTATACAGGGGACTACTATGATATTACAATTCTGACTGGACCATCTTGAAAATAAACTTAGGAACATATTCCCTAAGTCAGGGGTATGTTCTTCTCATTTTTAAGAGTGTAAAGAACTGTAACAAGGTGAAACAGACATGCAATCCAGCGGAGAAAATTCAGACCATGAAGAAGATTCGGACCAGCTTTCAAGAGAGCTGAAAGGCAATACATTGATTGTATATTGGTTCATGATTCGCTCCAACAAACCTTTCAGCGCAAGAGAAATTCAGAGAAAAGTTGGTCTATCAAGCTCAAGTCTGTCCCTTCATCACTTGAACAAACTCATTGAATTAGGACTGGTTAGAACCAATAGAGAAGGCCAATACCTGATAGCAAAAAAAATTCGACCCGGTCTTCTGAGCTTATTTATTGGATCAGGCTTCCTATTTGCCCCTCGTTTCATATTTTACGCAGTTTTTATGACAGGTGTTCTTCTTTCATCTATTCTTTTTCTTTCAATTCCCTTGGATTTCTTGGGTTTTCTCTACATATCAATTCTAACACTTTGTACAGCTTTATTCTGGATAGAATCTTACAAACTATGGAAAATTCAACCGATCTAAAACTTGCTCAACGGTGCACAGAAACTAGATTAATTACAAAATATAATCATAAGTACAATCGATTCAAAAATGAAGGCGTTTGATAACAAAGTAGTAGCTTCATTGCTAGTTGTATTATTTGCTGGTGGAATAGTATACCCTTTGCTAATCCACTCAGTTCTGGGAAACCAACTTGATAATATTTCAGCTAGTGGAGGTACTCCAATTCAACATACCTCATTTGAGTCTTTAATTGGCAATACACCTGATCCAGCTGTACTACCACATGGTACGATAATTCAAGAGCCCGATGGATCCACCCACATGGATGCTTATCCACTTGAATCAGAAACAATGAACCTAACATCATCGATTGCCGTAGCACAAGAGTTCATCTCAAACATCCCCTACTTGTCTAACCAAAGTCTAGTTCATGATAATGATAGTGCAATCCTCTTCAGATTAAGGTGGCATCTGAATTTTGGAAATGGTGATATCAGAATTGCTCTTGCTGTCAACGCAGTTTCAGGACGCATTGTCAGCTATCATCTAACTCTTGATTCGCTAAACTTAGCAAACCAATCATCTGGCTCAGAGAAAATGGCGCTGGGTGAAGCAGAAATGAGAGTGATTGAATTTCTCCTTGAAGATGACCTGAAATACCTGGATAAAAAACCAAAACGCAC
>CAYMLT010000040.1:7398-16596 GCA_964391265.1 uncultured archaeon | reverse complement strand
AGAGTATCTAGCAATTGATTCGTCGGGAATCCTGCAAAACACGACCTCGCTTCTTGTTGGACAAATTCACTTGGAAATTAGAATTGAAGATAGTCACGGCCACTGGATACAGAAGGAGATAGATATCTCTGTGAGATATCCACTGTCTGAAGTTATATTCAATGACGGCCAACGAGTCATTGGAAAAGCACTTGCAGAGGCACCGAATGGCGATTTCGTACTTGCCTGTACATCTGACCCCGTTGTCTTCGGTGGCGGGCGATCGTGGATAGTTCGCTATAATTCGTCAGGAGATCAAGTATGGGATAGTTACTTCCCATATGGATACTATCCGGAAGATATCATTTCGTGTTCTACAGGCGGCTATATTGTAGTTGGATTTGTGGATGACACGGTTGAAACGGACTTAGAATTCTGGTTGCTTAAGATCGATGAAGATGGCAACCATGTATGGAATAGCACATTTGTAAAACTAGGTGATGACAGAGCAAGGTCTGTGGTTGAAACTCCCGATGGAGGTTTCCTATTACTTGGACAGACCTATGAACTAGGAGGCGATTATGACTTCTGGGTCATTCGCACAGATAGCAGCGGGAATCATCTATGGAATCAAACGTATGGATATCAAGGTTATGATGACGAAGGATATTCTGCCACATCAAACTCAGATGGCGGGTATGTACTGGCAGGATATACAGATTATGGTGGAACAGGGAATGCTGATGCATTGATGTTTGGAATTGATGAAAGCGGAGCACAACTCTGGAATCAATCCCATGGTGGTACAGACGAGCTTTATGCATACGGTGTCATAGAATTGGCTGAAGGCGGATTTGTTCTTACTGGAAAATCCACTAGAGGAGCGGAATTGCCCAATGCATTCATCATTAGAACCAATGGTACTGGATTTGTGATATGGACGAAGAGGTATGGTGGAGCTGAAACTGATTGGGGAGAGGATATTGTTCAATTACAGAATGGCAGTCTTGCAGTAGCAGGTACCACTCACAGCTTCAGCGGAGGGAACAAGGATGGTTACTTCCTCCTATTGGATTTGGATGGTAATACCATAGCAAACGAGAGTTTCGGAAATCCAGTAGATTCAGAGTATTTTGCAGATATTATCGCAGCCGATGTTGGCGGTCTAGCGATGGTGGGAAGGCATACTCCGTTTGATTCTATCGGTGGAAATGGATGGTTTGTACTGAAACCTCTTGTGAAATGGACAGAAGTACCGTCAAACCAGGTATCTGAATTTGGCGATTCTGTAGCAGTGCAATTAAAGGCGACTTCTGCGGCCAGAATAATGAATTGGTGGATTGACGATCAGTCGAATTTTGGTATCAGTCAGCAGGGCATCATCACTAGTACCACGACATTGGCTATCGATGACTATCCCGTGACCGTTCGGGTCTATGATTATGTACACAATATGATTCAGGCAACCTTCACAATCTCTGTTGTAGATACAACAAGTCCAGCATGGGTCGATGCTCCTGATAATCTACAATATGAGGAAGGAACGGCCGTGCACTTGCTCAATTGGACCTGCAGTGAGCTTCTTCCAGACGCATACTGGCTACTAATTGACAACGAAACAGTTGATTCAGGTCCATGGGATGGTTCTGAGATATCTGTTGATGCAGGGGGTCTCTCTGAGGGTGTGTATAATATCACATTAGCCGTAAACGACACATCAGGGAACTGGGAATCATCAATGGTGACGCTGAATGTAACTGCAGCAATAACTACAACAACAACTACCACCACAACGACTACAACATCTACGACGACAACCACAGACACAACTACAGATACTGGAACAACGACACCGCCGCCTGATGATAACACGCCCTTGATTATCATCATCGTGGGAGGAGCAGCAGCAGCAGGGATTGCAGTTGTGATTGTAGTGATAATAATGAAAAAGAAAGTAAAGTAGGAGGAGATTCTCCCTCCTCCATTTCTTTTATTCAGAGGTTCTACATGTTTAGTTGATTCACTTCATCTATGGGGTTGGCTACAACTGCGGCTTTGGCGCTTACAAAGAAAACAGAAGTAGATAATGCAAAGCAAATTGCTAAACAGATAACCCGAGTTTTAGTTGCGTTGTTCATCCTCCTTCCTCCAAATACACATACCAAATCAAAGAAGATGTAGCAACATGAATGCTCGGGCTACCGAGATAGATTATCAATGCATTAGGTTTTGGTCAAGTATACAAATGATAATAATAGTGATTTCTGACTTAGGATTTTCGACAAGTAAAAAGAACGTCATGAATATCGCTATAAGTGAAAGTAAGAATGGTATAAACCGCGCTGCCTTCAGGGAATAGAAAAATGAGCGGCATCCGACGTAGGCAATTCAAAATATGCTTGATCGGGGACGGCTATGTTGGGAAGACTAGCATCCGTCGAAAATACTTGAAAGAAGGATTCAAGAGAAGCTACATCCCGACTTTGGGTGTTGATTTTGCCCAGATGTCTGTCGATTTCGATGGAGTACTGACGAACCTCGTTATTTGGGATATAGCTGGTCAATCTCTATTTCAAAACCTGCGGAAACGGTATTATGAGGGAAGCAGTGGACTTGTTTTGGTTTACAATGTTACGGATAGAACATCGTTCGATAGTGCGTCGAAATGGCTTGTTGAGGCTCACGGCTACATGGGACGTCTACCACCATTGATCATTGTAGGCAATAAGATTGATCTTCGACCTTCCAATCCGGAGGGCGAAGTCGTTACAACAGAAGAGGGCGAGGAGTTTGCTAAGAAGATTTGTAGTGACTTAGATGCCACAGCTATCTTCGTCGAGACCTCTGCTCTAACAGGTGCGAATGTCGAAGAAGCATTTTCAGCATTGGTAGGCATGATGGTTGAAGAGTACAAAAAGCGACAGCCGGGCTATGTGCCAAAAGAAGAAACGGTTTCACACGTAATGACAAGAGATGAATCTGAAAGCACAGAAGAGGAAACAACACAGACAGAAACCACAGAGGATACTGCAGTTTCCACAACAGCCAATGATGTGGCCGTTGGTGATACTGAACGCCTACCACCTTCAGTTAACCTGCACCGAGACCCTGTAACACTCTTATCTTCGGATTCCGAGTACCTTGTGGGGGATAAGATAGGCGAAGCAATGACCGAATTAAATGGTCTTCGAGTGGAACTCAAAAAAGCGGAGGACGAATTGGCGAACGTATCTTCACAGCTGGAAACCAAGCTTCTCACACTAAGAAATAGTATCCATGTCAAGAAGATTATGTACGAGCATCTAAGAAACCAACTCGCTACTACCAGACAAGAATGGACAGAGGCCTATGATGAATACACCATAACTGATAGAAGGATGAAAGAAGAACTATCCATGCGGACAAGAAAAATTGATGATATTCGGTCGCAAATTGATAGGGTGGGAAGGACCATACGACAGCGAGTTGGCGATTTGGATATGAAGAAAATAACAGATTGATTATCAAGAGGAAATACCATCATTCCCCGATTATTTTGATCAATACTCTCTTTGGTCTGCGCCCATCAAACTCGCCATAGAATATTGCCTCCCATGGCCCCAAGTCTAACGTTCCTTCAGTAATGGCAACGATAACTTCACGGCCCATAATCTGCCGTTTATGATGGGCATCGCCGTTATCCTCCCCGGTGCGATTATGTTGATAATGATTGACAGGCTCGTTGGGGGCCAGTTCTTCCAACCAACGTTTATAGTCTGCAAGCAATCCTCGTTCATTGTCATTGATGAAAACGCTAGCGGTAATGTGCATGGCATTGACAAGACACAAACCTTCTCGAACCCCACTCTCCTTAACTGCTTCTTTCACTTGAGGAGTTATGTGAACGAATTCCATACGAGCAGGGATGTCAAGAGTTAGGTATTTTGTGTGGCTTTTCATAGTAGTTCTCAGATTGGCGACTCTTCGAAAAAATGTTGTCTTCAATCACAATGAATAAATCCGCCTAACTTACGAAGCAAAAGCGAGGAAGAGCGATGGATTTCTCTAACGTGTACCAAGACTCAAAACGTGCGGATGCCTATTCAAAACTTGAATTCCCTGGAACATACTATCTTGCGTTTAGAGACCTTCCTATGATCTTCTCCAAACACGTTAGTGGAAAGTTCGCCATAGACTTTGGATGCGGTTCTGGTCGTTCCACTAGGTTCCTTCAGAAATTGGGATTTCACACCGTTGGCGTCGATATTTCAGAAGAGATGGTAGCAAAAGCTAGAGAGTTTGATCCAGAGGGAAATTACCAAGTCATCGATGAGGCAGATTTCAGTCAATTCGAAAGCGGTTCCTTTGACCTCATCTTTTCTGCATTTCCCTTTGATAATATACCTACCATGGAACAGAAAGTAATGAATCTCAGAGGCTTAGGGAATCTGCTCAAAGAAAAGGGAAGGATAGTGAATCTTGTTTCCAACCCGGAGATATACACACACGAATGGGCATCGTTTTCCACCAAAGATTTCCCGCAAAACCTGAGCGCGAAGAGTGGGGACGTAGTTCTCATTATCCAGATGGATACGGGGGATAAGAGACCTGTAGAGGATATTCTGTGGACAAACGAATCTTACATGGAAACTTACCAAAGGGCTAAGCTCAGAGTCATTGAAACCCACAATCCCCTTGGAAAACCTAACGAGCCGTATGAATGGGTGAACGAAACCAGTATTGCACCGTGGGTAATTCATGTGCTAAAAAGGATGTAAAAGGAAAAAGGTTCTATTGATGTGTTTTGCGTCGACGAGTATCGATTTATTCAAATTCTCTAATTTCTACAATCTCTACTGGTGTCAAAAAAACTGGTCTATGTAATTTAACCCATGTCAAATTAGTTAGTGAAAATCGGTTAAATATCTAGAATTCTATGCATATACTGGTAATGAAAATGAATTCGGAATCTGAAAATGTGTTGAAGGCTCTGTCGAGCTCGACACGTAGAACAATAATGAGGCAGGTTTCAGAGAAAGGTAGTGCTACCTATACTGAAATAATGCATGTGCTCGGACTTGATCCATCTCTCATGAGTGGCAAATTCAACTATCACTTGAAAGAACTTAATGAAGCAAGATTAATTGAGAGAATTAATAGTGACTACAAGATTACAGATCTTGGAAAAAAAGCGTTGATTCTTGTAGACCAGGTCGCAAAGGAGTCAAAGATTGATCAATATGGTGTTCTCTCGGCAGTCATGTCCATGAGTCCAAGAAAGGAACTTGTACTCTTCATGAGTCAAATGGGAATGATGGTTGGGTTAATGTTCTCCATAATCTGTCTAATCCCTATCCTTAGTGGCTACGGTACTGGAGAGTTGTACTATTGGCTATCGCTTGGTGCCCTATCAGTATCACTTGGAGTGGCTCTTGTTTCCATTGCAAAGATGATTGGTATCATCAGGAAATTCAAGGTTGGATTCTCTTCACTGGTGTTCCTTTCGTCAAACTGGTTCTTCATACGTTCTCCAAACAGAAACAGCTTCTTTGTTATCACGATATTCATTATTGGAGCTGTCATCACAGGAATCCTTGGGATTGTACTTCCCTACTCAGGTGAGATGCAACTCTTCACACTCCAGTGGTATGGTTTAATATCCAGTGCTATTGGTTCAGGAATTCTTGCAACAATATTCTCCATTCGTGCAAAGCGAAGAGCGGACCGTCTGGAGGAGATTAATAATGAGTAATGATAGCCAAACGGAAGATATTGACCATGTGTTGGAATTGCTCTCAAGACCATTAAGCAAGTATGTGCTTGCAGTACTTGCAGGTATAGATCCAGGGGTTTACAAAGGACCTCTTGAGATAGACATTGAAGAGCAAGACAAGTTCCAAGATTGAGAGGGAATACCCCTCTCTCTTTTCTTTATGCTACAAACTCTAATCGGTCGGCTATTCTCTAGTAATCCTCTTTTTCAAAGTAGGTAAAAAGCGCTTCATCCATATCACGATGAGATGCCATGTATTTATCTATGTGCTCAGAGTGTCTAAAAGCGACAGGCAAGTCTTCGCCATTCAATCCATAATCACGCCTCAGTTCAATTCGATTGTGTTTTGAGCAAAAATAAACTATGTTTGATACAAGGGAACCACCACCCTGATTAGGCGGTTCGGCAAGTCTTCCTAGAAGTGGTTTTGATGCATTTGAAAGGAATTGAGAAGATTCGAGAGAAACTACCCGATTATCCAGGCCAACGGATAGCAATTCTACCTCTCATAGGTCTTGTTGGAGCAATTATTGGCTATTGCACAATGATTCTTCTTGATATTCTTCCTCGAATCCTTCCAGATATTGTAATCCTCGTGGTTATTGAACCCTATTTGCCCATTGTAGGTACTTTTACTGTGGGACTTCTTGGAATATGGCTAGTGAGAAGAATCTGGGTTCTGAGAGAGCAAAGAAAAGCCGAGTATGGCAATCTTGCATATCAGAAAATGATTCCAACTGGAGTAGCGGGAGTCTTTCTTATCCCAGCAGTGATATTTCATGCATTCACATCAATCCGTTCACTTCCTCCTTTACCTCCAGTAAATGAACTAACAATCATATGGTCACAGTCTTTACTCCCTATGATTGGAATTCCATCTCAGATGGAGATCATTCTGCGTTTGGGATTGACCTCAGTATTCTTTCTCATCGGTATCCTACTAGTCAGAAGTTCAATCATGACTTTTGGATTGGATTACATGGTTGTAGTCTATCTCTACTTCCCCGAGGAATCTGAGATTCAGGAAAACAAAATATACTCAGTGATACGACATCCTGTCTATTTGGCAGGAATTATCTTGGGAATTGCAGCCCTTTTCTTCAGATTCTCGGTCTATTCGATTACGATCTGCGTTATTGTCTATGTGCTGTTTAAACTACACATCCGAACGGAAGAGAGGGAGCTTGTAGAAAGGTTTGGAGATGGCTTTATTGATTATATGAAGAGGGTTCCTGCATTTTTCGTAAGTCCAAGTAACTATGGGAAATTTTTCAGATTCCTTGTAGGACGATAGATGTGTCTTTGCACCGTCACGTAGGAATTTCCGAGATAATCGAAAGTCTCACAATCATTATTATCTAGTGTTATCTTCGTTTGATAGAGCGAGGTTTGGCGATGAGTATTCAAGAGAAATTCGAGAAAGAGATGTTAGATATCTGCGAGGAGTACAATAAACTCGACAAGGAGAGGGATGCAATTGAGGATCAACTGGAACATCTTCATGAGTACATGGAAATCACACTACGGAAATATGACAAGGATGAATTTGATATCCCTGAATCACCTGTTAAGGTTACACGACTTGTGTACACCAGCGAACGAATGAAGCGGGGCGGAAAGGATAGGCTGCGAGAGATACTGACTCCTGAACAATGGAATGAGATATACGATGAGTCTGAAGAGATAGAACGTATTCGCGTTACACCTCGCAAAGAGAAGAAGAAAAAGAAACGGTTCTAGTAACAGCTTATCACCCACGGACTCCAGCGGGTCTTGGAATCACTTGCAGCAAGAGCTTCCTGGAGACATTTCCGAAGTTTGTAGAGTTTATTGAATCTGGTGCAATCAGCATATGCACGAAGATCTATGGCAATCTTGTCGAAGATCTTGATTGAAACGTTCTTTAAGCAACCAACGACATAATTCTGGTTTTCTTCCCTACAAGAAATGCTCTGAGGAGTTCACGGTTACGGTTACCGAGGTTCTTGGTGGTAGAACGGGCACGACTACAACAACAAATCCAGGAGAAGGGATAGATGCTTCATTCATCTTGTCTATCGCAGGAATTGCTGTTGCAGTTCTAGTACTTATCGTGGGTATTGGGGCGTTCTTGAGTGCAAGGAAAAAATCATGATAGTGAGTTTGTAGATGAGGGAGATTCGGCCAGAAGATATTGCGCCAATTATCCCTCTTTTATTCAATCCCTCTTGTATCATTAGTGGTGTTCTAATGGATAGGACTCGTAAACGTATTGGCATTGGTGTTTCACTCATTGTGCTCGTTGCAGCTGGAATAATGATTCTTCTTGCTTTGATTTCACAGTCACCTCAAATGGAAATTACTGAGTTAGCGGAAGTAGATACAGGAGGTTGGGCAGGTGCCATTGTTGTAGAGAATGATATGGCCTATGTGTTAGATGTCGAAGAACCAACGCCTCATGGATTAACGATTATTGACGTTGCGGACCCAGAAAATCCAATTGTATTAGGAAATTTTGCAGATGCAGCGCAACCATTCGAGCTTGATGTAGAAGACGATATCGTATATGTGGCCGATGCTTTTGGCTCATTGCGAATAATTGATGCAAGCGACCCTGCGAATCCAGAACAGATTGGAGAATACGTTGGTAGTGGACAGACCTATGACGTCCAAATAATGGGGGAAATCGCGTATGTTGCCGATTGGAATCAAGGCCTTAACATCCTCAACATTAGTGATCCAGCGAATCCAAATCTGCTAAGCCAGTATTCCATAACTGGAGCCTGTACTCATTTGCATGTTGTTGGAGATCTTGTCTACATGACGGACCATAGAAGTGAAAGCACTGGTCTGAAGGTCATTAATGTGAGTATTCCAACCAATCCCATCATGATAGAGTCGTACATGCCAGATGCAGACCTGTGGAACCCCATTGTGGTTGGCGACTATATTTATGCTGGAAACCATGGGCTTGGAGGTGGAGAACTATTAATTCTGGATACTTCAGATCCAACTAATATCTCCCAAGTGGGTATTTTTGATAATGGTGGAACAATCAACACAATATTTGTTGTAGGTACGATAGCATACGTTGCGGATTATGGACAGGGATTGCTTCTGCTAGATGTTAGTGACCCAGCCAATCCCACTTTCATTTCGAGCTGGGGAACTGGTATGCACGGACGAGATGTCGTGGTAGTTGATGACATTGTCTACCTAACTGAGGACAATGGTGTTTTGACTATTCTTCAAGTCAATGGAAATCCCTGAACGAGCGACAATCCTAAAGATACTCATACATGTTTGCACAAAGGGAACTGGAGAGGACAACGACAACCATTCATAGCTTTTTTTGGAAGAGCGTCCTTCAATGATTATGAATGTCTAGACATTCCTGGTATTGCGCCAATATTGTTCCTTTAATTATCCAGCTTGATAAGATGACAATACCAGTTCAGCGAGGAATATCTACGTGAAGTATCGAATCT
>CAYMLT010000040.1:0-7378 GCA_964391265.1 uncultured archaeon | reverse complement strand
ATGATCCCTATAATGGCGTCACTTTGATGTTTGGCGGAATGAGTAGTGAGGGAGGATTGCATGCTCTTGGAGATACTTGGATATACACATACGCCACAAACACATGGACAGAACTCACATTGGCAGTATCACCTTCTGCTCGAGATGCTCATCGAATGGTCTACTGCAACATGACGAACGAGTTCATAATGTACGGCGGCGGGGGTGTGACAGACACATGGTCATTCGATTGTGCTACTCAAACATGGTCGGAAGTGGTGACAACAATTAATCCTGGAGCTCACTGGTCCCATGAAATGGCCTATGACCCAATAGAGAATGTTGTTATCCTCTTTGGTGGTTTTTCAGGAACAGGTATGGAAGGGGATGATACTTGGAAATTTGATTGTTCAGCAAGACAATGGTCGGAGCTCAATCCCTCGACTACGCCTCTGGCGCGATATGGACACGAGATGATCTATGACGAGGTTATTGAAAGAATTATTCTATGTTGTGGAAATACAGCGTATCAGGGACATCAGGATGATACGTGGAGCTATGATGCTGCAACCAATACGTGGACTGAGATATCTACTTCAGGAACACCAGGCGCTTTGAAGTGGCCAGGCATGGTCTACGATTCGGTCAACATGAGAAGTATATTATTTGGAGGCCAAGTGGGAGATGATCCAGTAGATAGAACGATGGTGTTCAATTCAGATGCTGAAACTTGGGTAAGTGCTAGCCCCGACTCAGCTCCTGCTGCTCGAATAAATCAAGGAATGTCATTCGATGTAAGTGGAGAAGTTGTTGTACTCTTTGGAGGAATGGGTCCGGATTATAGTCAGCTTGGTGATACATGGTGTTATTCCTATGAAAACAATGTTTGGACAGACATGAGCACTGTACCAGTTGGTACCGCTACTACTCCGGCATCATCCAATACATCGCCCACGTCCCCAGGAGAATCTGAAATTCCTCTGACATGGATAGTTATACCAGCAGCTACTGCAGTAGTGATAGTGGTTGTCGTTCTAATTCGACGGCGAACCTGACACTATCATCTACTGAAATCCATGGTTCAATATAGGTGAACTCCATTCAATAAACAAAGAAAAGCAGCGATGCCAAATATGTTCGCGATATTGGAGTGAATATTATGACCAAAATAAGTCCCTTTGTGAAACTACTGAGAGGAGAGTATGAACTGACAATACTTCTTCTGCTCACGCGAATGAAGGGAAGAGCAAGAGCTGATGCGATCATTAAGAAAGGTCTACAGACCAAGACACTTCCGGCCCTTAACGGAGCTCGTGTTGCAGCAGCCAGGAAATTCTTGGTTTCGAACGAGCTCATCGATATTGAGAAGGAGGGAAACGAAATCATCCACATTCTCACCAGGAAAGGAGAGAAGTTAGGAAGACTCCTCAGCTCAGTTTCTGATTTCATCGTCAAAGACCTGAAATGGGAAAGAGAGATGTGATAGTCTGTGAGGATTGCAGCGGTTTCGGACATTCATAGTCCGAGATATATCAGCGAGTTCAAGAATGCTCTCAGCCACATCAAAATTCCCGACCTCTTTCTGTTAGCCGGGGATATGGTTGACGCAGGAAATATCAATGCGTACAGAAACATCTCAAACATAATTACAGGTCTTTTCGGCGATGAGTTGCCAATAGTGGCATGTTTTGGAAATGATGAGAGAGGGGCCAGTATTCAAGATATGAAAGACATTGTGGGAGAGAGGATTGTTTTCCTTGATGGCAATTCTGTGGTGATTCCCTGTAGTGATAGGAGAATCGGAGTGCTTGGTGTACCGATATTGAATGTAGATAGATCTCCGAAAGATAGTACCCTTGAAGATGTCTTTGAGAAGAGAATAAATCAGCTTGCGCGAAAGCTAGGAGAATTGAGTAGAACCTGTGACCAATCGATATTTCTGCTGCATTATAGCCCTCTTTCAACTGAAACATATCCTGAGGATTTTTCCTGGTGGGTTTCAAAAACATTCAAAGAAGCGCAACCTGATTTGGTGGTTCATGGTCACATTCACTATGCTGTTAAATCAGAATTCAGGATTGGAAATACTAGGGTGATTAATGTTGCATACCCTTCAACAAGAAGAATCACTGATTTTCGTTTTTAACAGGCAAATATCACTTTGAAACTCGGGCTTAGTCCAAATAGGTTGTTTCATTCGGCTGTGGGAATTTCTAGTACAAAACATGCACCCTTGCTATGGTCCCCAATGACCCTGTCCTCTATCGAGATAGATCCACTATATCGATTGGCAATGCGGTTCACAAGGGTAAGACCGATTCCAGCGACACGCCTTCCGCCAGTTTTTGGCTTTGAGAATAGAGATTCCTTACGAGCATCATCGATTCCTGGGCCGTGGTCCTTAATGCCAATAGTAAGATAGCCATCCTTGGTTGTTTTTGCTTCGATTTCAATCTGAACATTTGACTTTGGATCAAGTCGAACTGAATTATTAAGCAGATTGTAGAACACATCAACAAGAAATCCATCGGCAAAAACCGAAAATTCGCCCAAGGAGATATTTGTTTTAATCGCAATCTCCTTCTCTGGAAAGGTATCTTGGACCATAGTAATTGCATCTGAAAGAGAATGGTATGGATCTGTCGGGGTGAGGTTTAGTGTTAATTCTTCAATTTGAGCTAGCTTCTTGACATGGTCAACGAGGGCAGCTCCTCGCTCACTTTGAGAGAGTGCAGCACGAACGAGATGCCTCATCTTTTTTGGAAGGTCATCGCTTTGGAGCATCAACTCCATACTAGTTATGATTCCCTGCTGCATGTTGGAAATATCATGGGCCATTAGGTCGTTGTAAAAAGCCGCTGTTTGTAATGCAGTCTCAAGTTTCTGGGCGGTAGCTAATCTCTCTGTGATGTCCCTAGCAACACCCAAAGTAGCAGTGGGGCGGCCATGTGCATCACGAAGAAACACCCGATTGATTTCAGCCCATACCTTATCGCCATTCTTATGCAGAAGCTGAACCTCCAGGGGACGTGCGACGTATCCATTTTTTCCCACCTTCTCCTCCATTTGAAGTGCATATGACATCTCTTCAGCTACAAGCTGTTCAGATTCCTCAGTCAACACCGTTGTTACTGGAGTTCCAATCAACTCTTCAGGTGTGTAGCCAACTACTTGATAACAAGAAGGGCTGACGAAAGTAATAACGAATTCCATGTCAATAATCCAAATGATGTCGATTACGCTATTGGCAAGTAAGCGGTACCTTTCTTCACTTGACCTAAGAGCTTCCTGAGATCTGTGACGAATCATTATCGTCGAGAGCATATCAGCAATCATTTGAAAGAGTACTCGGTCACGTTCTGAGAGGCCCTTATTTGTTCTTGACGCAACATTGAGTACTCCTAGGAGGTCTTTATTTGGTCCTATAATTGGCCAGAAAATCAGGGACACTATTCCAAGATCGTTAATGACCTGATGTGGTTGTTCCATAATCGGTTCTGTTCTTACATCCGACAAAAAGATTGGTGTCTTCGTTCTAGCTACTTGTGCCGCAAGATAATCAGGATCATCAAATGAAACTTCTTTCTGTATTTCAGTGGATATACCTATTGAGGCATGCAACGTAAGTATACGTTTCTCCTTATTGTAAAGCCTCAGAGTTCCTAAATCAAAACCCAGAAGATCAATCATTTCCTCCAAGATGTGGCGACTTGTTTCAGATGTGTAAACTGGTTCTAATGCGGCCTCGGCGATTATTTGAAAAGCTCTTCGTTCATCTGCCAGAGTCTTCTTCGCCTCAACTGTTTCTGTGATATCCAACATAGATACGATAACACGACTCAATGTGTCCCTGAACTCATCAGGTACAGAGAGAATAAGGAGAATGTGTCGGTCTTCTCCATGAATCGTAGGTATCACTACTGATTGTTCAAATTTTGTTGCACCCTCTGCTAATGCAACGACCTCATTGAGAAAGAGGGCATGCGCCTCCTCAACTAAGAATCGTGAGAGGGGGCCCAAAAGGTCTTCCTCACGTTCTATACCTTGGAGTATCAGAGTTGCCTTGTTTACTCTGATTATCTCCACCATCTGGGCACATCTCAAAAGGTCATCTGGAGTTTCTTTGAAGTATTGACGAAAGTCAGTGACTCCTGAACCACGAAGTTCTTCGATGAATGCTTTCAATCTTGAGAAATCCTCTTCCCATAGAGAAACTGGAGAGTCCTCGAACAACTTACTATATTGGCTTTTGGTATCACGCGTCACACTCAGGACCTCTAGTTCACGATTTTATTATGCCATACAATAAAATAAAGTGTATACTGTATAAATTAACGTGAGTAATCTCCTAAAAGATGAAAGAACTGATAGTTTTTCTGAATAAGCATGAAAAAAGGCGCATTTTGCGCGTTTTTTTCTAACGCGCGGTCATTCTTACTAGCTACTAATATATACTATTTCGAGTGAAAAATCCATTGCTCTAACGCCAACAGTCGCCAAACTGGGGAGCACGCCACCTATGAAGCCTGAATCCCACCGTCCAACGAATGACAGCCGGATAGAGAGTTTCTTTTTAGCTGCAAATGTGGCATCAATAGTGGCAGTTGTATCCTTTGGTATATTCTATCTGGGATACATTCTAACTCACGACTCAATTGTATCTTCAATACAACAGGCTCTTCTTCAAGCTGAATTCCAGGAATTGCAGTCACTTTTTGATACAATAACATTAGGAATAATGAACACGGTTGGTTGGATTCGCCTTGCAATGGGCTTGGGGCTTGTTTTGATGTCATTCTTCTTTATTGCAAACACAGGTGGAATCGTCTTTTCAGTATTCATACATCGATCTTTCAGTGCTGGGGGCACCCCGACTGTACGTTGGTGGCGGCTAAGTATTTCCAGAGCATATCTGACAGTCAGGCTTCTATTCTTCATTGCACTTTATAGAATATCAGGGCAGCAGGGATTTCAGATAATAGAAGAGTTCTTTCCAAGTAACCCGGTTCTTAGTGTAGCATTCTTTCTTAGTAGTGCCCTGAGTCTTGGAACCCTCATAGTTCTTGCCAGCGTCATCAAAGTTGTTGTCTATGAAACAGCAAGGTACGAAACGCTAGTAGAGGAAAATCGAGAAAGAATATCTGATTCTCTTGAAGAATATCTGGACCGCTGGGACAACGACATGATCCTATTGGAAGAAGCCAGGTTCTCAAATGATATTGGCTATGTAAAAGCAAAACTCGAAGATGCAACACGGGATATGAGCTCACATAGACATCTAGTCGAATCTTCGTTTCATGACCTTCAAAGATTATCATCTCCCAACGTCATCATCAGGAAGGTGCTCTTCGCATTCATTGGCGTTATTTTCATGCAAATTATTACAGATGCCATTCTCTACGTCGGTTGGGGAACTATCCTTGACGTAATCTTTGGGATACTACGATTGGGGTGAATAAAAAGTGAAGATACCAATAACACTCATCGTGACTAGCAACAAGGGAGGCAGTGGAAAAACGCCCCTGTCAATCAATCTAGCCATTTGGGGGCTCTCGCAGAATCCACCATTGAAAGTTCTTATCGTCGATATCAATCACACCAATCAAGACCTCTATCAAGCAATGCAACATCTACAGTTTAATGGAGATAGCAGATTCGAAACTGCGTTTTCCTTGAAGAACACGGGAACTGCATACTACCTTCCCCTCAGCACGCACCTTCATCTTGTGAGGTCACGAACATTCCAACCTCTTACTGCAGAGCAAGTTATTGAGGTGCTCTCAGATTCAACAAGGGAGTTTGCAGCAGAGCACCAGAGGGAGCCTTTCGAAGCAGACATGATAGTAGTGGACAGTAACTATTGCTTCCCAAGCTACCGACTGGAGGATAAGACCAAATTAGAGACTCCTCCGTACTACTTCTTCAATATCTGGAGTATGACCAGTCCTCACGAACTGAGAGTGCCAAGAGACTATCGAAGTGTTATCAATAACTACAAGGCAGTCTTTGATAAGCCAGATTGGGATAAATCGAATTTCATTCATGTTTTCTCAGTCCTAGAGAAAGAAAGAAGCGTCAGCTCTGAAATGATGCAAGTCTTAGCTAGAAGACGTGGCATCTATACAGTACCAGGATCGGATGACCTTGCCGACCTATACAAGAAGATGGCCATTGATAAAACTATGAATGCACAGGGATACTCATTTGATGAGATACAGAGGAAGGTCTTTTCACCAATTCTTGCAGAACTGGATTCTCTAATGACAGAAGACCCAGATAGTTATTCTGAAGATGTGATTAACGCAAGATGGGTGGAAAGAATCAATATTTTCCTAACTGATGAAAAACGATTTCCAACGAATGTATTCCCACTTCCACACTACTATCCATTTCTTAGAAAAGCAGTAGTAGATATGATTCTTAGAGAGCGCTTGGAGCTGGATATGATTAGGAAACTATTCTCAGATTTCTATAAGTGGGTAGATATGTTCATGAAACGGCTTATCGCCGAAAAGTAGCATAGTTTTGAAGCATTGCCAATGGGCATAAACTAATCTTCTTTAGGCATAATAGAAATTTATCATTAATTCACTGCTAGGAGCAAGAAACCCAAGATGGATGCTGATAAATTCCGTTCACTCTTTGAATATCACTTTGAATTCAATCACAGGATTTGGGAGGTTTGTGTAGAACAGCTCAGCGAGGAAGGGATGGCTCATGGGTTCGAGTTTTCCCATGGTTCAATTCATAGTTTGTTCGTTCATATCATGAGTGTTGATGATAGATGGTTCAGAGGTCTTCTAGGAGATGAGTCCCCTGGCTTTCTTGATGCATCTCAATTCACTTCATCTAATTCTATCAGAGAGAAGTGGGATGAGGTTGAAAGGACAATGCAGGAATATCTGTCAAAATTAGAGAATTCACATCTGAGTGAACCATTTGCCGAAGGTTTAGCAAAATGGGAAGTGCTTTTTCATGTCATAAATCACGGTACACATCATCGTGCACAAATCTATGCAATGCTAAATCAGATGGGAATCAAGGCGAATCTGCAAGACTATGCTCTTTACAAAATGGGGAGAATCTAGAGATTTGAGTAGCAATCTGAATTCCGATGTGGTAGAATCATTTCAATCAGAGATTATGGATTGGTGGAGCAAGAACGCACGAGATTTACCATGGAGAAGGAACCCTACATCATACAATGTTCTAGTATCTGAAATCATGTTACAGCAGACTCAAGTATCTCGCGTCATTTCCAAGTATGAAGAATTCCTGAGGGAGTTTCCGAATATTGAGAGGCTTGCAGCCGCACAGACAAAGCATCTGCTAAGAATCTGGAGCGGTTTGGGATATAATCGCAGAGCTTTGTGGTTACGCGAAGCAGCCCAACAGATTA
>CAYMLT010000039.1:0-16955 GCA_964391265.1 uncultured archaeon | reverse complement strand
TGGTTTGTGCAAAAACATACAACTTCTACCTAAGAATAAGTTCTAGAGAGGGCTTGCTCTCTCTCCTTTCTTTTCTGCTATTAGTCCCAAATAGATATCAACAAGTTTCCTAGTTTGAGCTTTGATATCGAATCTGGTTTGGACTGTTTTTCTAGCATTTGTTCTAATCCGTGTATACAAATCACTATCACCCAACAATCTCTCAACAGCAGATGCAAGTGCCTGTGCGTCTCCTGGAGTGACCATTAGTCCATCTTGTTCGTGAGTGATAATCTCACTTGGTCCATAGACATTGGCTGCAATTACTGGTATTTCACATGCCATTGCCTCTATTATCGATAGTCCAAAAGGCTCTGCCCTGGAAGGGTAAAGGAATATCTTTGCACTGTTTATTATCTGTCCAACTTGCTGTGTTTCCACAACTCCAAGATAATCGACCATTTCCGAAACCCCCCGTTTCAAGAAGTCGTCAATCATTATTTGGCGAAGCGATCCATCTCCAGTTATGACCATTTTCAAATCAGGATTAGTTCTTTTGAGTATCTCCAACATTTCAGGGAAGGTATCAACGGATTTCATTTCCTCTAACCTTCCAAGGAATGCAATATCCCACTTCTTTTCCGCCTTACAATCTGGACGGAATGCGTCTAGATTGATACCTATGTAATGCCGCTTGACGATACGTTCAAGGCCAATCGGAGAAAGATACTCTCTCAATGTTTTAGCCACGGTATTACTGACAGCCAAAATCAAATCAAATGGACAGAACTGCACAAGTTGTTCATAATCTGTTGTCCTTTCACCACTAGGGAGAATCAGAGGTTTTGGTAGTCCATGAATCGTGGCAACTAAAGGAACGTGCTTGAGTTTTCCATCTTCAACCAAAGCTTGGAGAACTCTGTTGAACACAACATAGGTGCTGTGTGCATGAACAATGTCCGGTCTGATTGCATCAATTGTTCCTGGCAGTTGGTCAGTTAACGCATCCACATTGTTTTCCATATCATTGCGTTCGAATAACTGATCAACAAGACCTTCTCTGCTTTCCTCAGGCGCAGAGAAAAATTCCCACTTTCTCGCCTCAAGATAATTTCCAGGAAGGTGGATTATCTTGTAATTCTCATACTCTATAGCCTTGGGTGAATTCCGTTTAGGAGATTGGGTTACAATATACGATTCATGTGAGTATTCTGCCATCTCCTTGGATAGATAATGAAGGTGTGATTCATACCCTCCAAGACCGGCAGGATTAAGGCTGTCACAGAGATGCAGAATGCGCATAGGTATTGGTTCACCTAATCTAGTCTTGTACCTTGTGGAACCTATTACGATTCAGGTGATAGTCAGTGTCTGAAACCTCTCAACGATATATTGTCCGCGATCGCGATATTATTCGGGATACCGCCGGAAGAATGTTAGTTGTTCTAGGTTATATTCAGCCAAAAAATCGCGTCCTCTCATTTTTAAAATACATACCGGCTTCTGAAGGACGATGGGAGTTTTCCGGTCAAAAGTACAGACGCATCTTCTATGGCAATGTAGAGGCTGTGATAGATGGTCTTGAGATAGTCCCAGCAGGATATTTGGTTGAAGACACTTATTTTGGCACAATTTTGCTCGAAATTCCATTCGAAAACATAACGGAGCACTATAAACCTGATAGTCGGCTTGAAGAGATTCTTACTCATGGTCCTGAGGACAAGCTTGAGGATGCGGTAGCAGGGATGGCTACTGCACTTCATGATCAGCTTGGAATCCCTCTCAAGGACATTGGTGTTGCAGGTAGCATTGCATGGAAAGGGCACAATCCCGAGTTCTCTGATATTAATATGAACGTCTATGGGTTTGAGAACTCGTGGAATCTTCAAAGGAATCATGAAAAAGCCTCTATGGATACTCATGTACGACTTCGCAATCTTGAGGAGTGGGACACAGGCATTTCACGAGTTGTGAATCGAATCCCCTCTCTATCAGTTGAGGACATGAAGAGACTATTCGCCCGGAGATTTGCATTCTATTATGATGAGCAATGTATTGGAGTCACACCAGTGCTTTGGCCTGAAGAAGCCCCTATTTCGCATGGTGACGAAACATACACACAAGCTTCTCCAGAGCCATTAAGAATAAACTTTGAAGTAGAGAATGCAGATTATGGACTCTTTCATCCATCACTGTTGGTGGGGAAGGCGTTGACAGATACACCCGAAAATAAACTCGTTTCTAGAGTTATGATCTACGATGGTGCTTTCACTGGACTCTTTTCTACAGGTGACATCTTGGAAGTAAGTGGCACCCTTCAGAGAGTTGTTTCTGCTGCAAAAGAGGTTCCAGAGTTTTACCAATTGATGGTAGGTACAAAAGATGGTGCTAGACGAGAGTATATTCGATTCATTGAGCAAGCGGAATTGTCTTAGGCAGAATACGACCAAGCAAGTTCGATGACTAAAGGGATTCCCTACCTGTGCATACCATCTGAGCTTGGTGAACAAATCAGACGCCGTCTTATTGAGCTAGAACTTTTGAATACCGACTTCAAGCTCGTTGCAGAGGATGGGGAACTATACTTTCCACTGATTGACCACGCATTATTGGACAAGATTCTGCCTGACTTAGATTCGGTCGCATATTCTACTGGAGCAAGAGAGTTTCCATCGACCTATACAGGTCCCACAACTCTAAGAGAAGCTTTGGAAGAAAAACTAACGGAGTATGAGCTGAACCTTCTTCCTCGTGCCTATGATTTGATTGGTGATATTGCCGTTCTTGAGATTCCAGAAGAGCTTTCCAATCATCAATATGAAATCGGTGAAGCATTTCTTCGGATCCATTCTAACTTTGTAACTATTCTGGGAAAAAAAGGAGCAATCAAGGGGACCCTACGAACGCGGGAATATGAATTGCTTGCAGGAGTAGACAAGACCAGTACTACTCATACCGAGTACGGATGCAAAATCGCTGTTAATCTTGCAAAAGCCTACTTCAGTCCCAGATTGCTTGAGGAACATAACCGGATTGCGCAGTTGGTTAAGAGGAATGAGCACGTAGTAGATATGTTCACCGGCGTTGGTCCATTCGCTCTTCACATAGCAAGAAAAGTCGATTGCAGGGTGACTGCGGTAGATATCAATCCTGATGCTATTGCACTTCTGAAAATGAGTATTCCAATGAATCAACTGAGAGGTCAGATAGAGTCAGTCAATCACGATATTCGGGATTACGTGAAAACAACAAAACCACATATTGCAGATCGGGTGATAATGAATCACCCCTCCGGGTCTTCAGATTTCGTCCCCGAAGCCTGTTATCTGCTTAGACTTGGTGGGACAATGCACTACTATGATTTCATAGGTGGAGAAGATCCTGAAGAGGACGTTTCACAGAAGCTTAGGCACTTAGTGGGCAAAACAGGTCGCATGATAGATGAAATAACCCTGATTCGAAGGGTTCGGGATAGCGCTCCATATGAGTATCATATTGTAGTTGATGCCATTATTGGGTAGTGAAGACAAGTTCACACTGAATAGGATTGTCGCGCTTCTTCAGATGAGCTACTAATTCTCTACTGATGTCTGATGCTGCTTTGTCTGCTCTGACCATCAATGTCCGTCCACACTTATAGTCACTAGTTCGAGCTACCATACTCGTTGAATCAGTATAATTTAAACCAGGGCTTCCCCATCCTGTAATGGCATCTGTTATTCCCCCTGCTCTAAGTTTGAGAGTGATTTTCGTGTCCTTTGAAGCAGCCATTATCTTAATATCATCATCTAAAGCACTGAGGGTCATTGTAGATAGAATCCCAATAATGCAGGTGCCTTGAGGCGTTAGAAACCCCTCACTAGTCAATTCAACAGTAGTATGATGGTCGCCCACTATATTTTCGTGGCCATATGCCGTAAATGACACTCTGAGCATGATTGTATGACATCTCTCAACGCTTTTATCATTGCATGTATAACATCACTTGATTTGGATGTCTGACAATCGATTCGAAAAAAACAAAGAGAGCCTCATCCAGAGTCTGAAATCGAGAGGATATCTAACTACTATAAGAGTCGAACAGGCATTGCGAGTGGTTCCACGAGAGGAGTTCGTTCTTCCTGAGAGCCGAAACATGGCTTATCGTGATCATCCTTTATCAATTTCTCATGGTCAAACGATATCTGCTCCTCACATGTGTGTGATAATGTGCGAAGGGCTCAAATTAACTGAAGGCATGAAAGTACTTGAGGTAGGAGCAGGATCGGGTTATCATGCGGCATTATGTGCCGAGCTTGTTGCAAATATCGATGCAGTCAGCCCTGGCCATGTATATACACTTGAAATCGTTGAGAAACTAATAGATTTCGCTCAAGCAAATCTGGAGCGCGCTGGGTATGCAGATAGAGTGACTCTGATTCAAGGTGATGGAGGAAAAGGGCTTCCCGAGTATGCTCCTTTTGATAGAATTCTTGTCGCCGCGGCTGCACCCTCAGTTCCCACACCTCTACTAGAACAACTATCCCCAGAGGGAATCATGCTAATCCCGGTGGGCTCTCCAGGATTCTATCAAGAGCTAATGATGGTTGAGAAATCAAAAGAAGGTCAGATTACACAGCGACGTTGGGGCGGCGTTGCTTTTGTCCCTCTCACAGGTGAATATGGTTATTGATTATGTTGCCATATGAAGGGGGACGACAGTAAGAGTGACTGGTGAGTTATCCTTGAGTTTGAGAGTTTTTCTGATGTCTACTGGTGCAACTATCTCAAGAGTGTCTCTACTATGGTGTGTCCTTTGTGCAATCACGACAGCAGCCTCGATTTTTCCATTGACCTTTACCCTATAACAAATAACATCACCAAAGGTTCTCCCTTCGTGGTTGAATCCAGTAACCATGAGAGGTGGCGTGTGTTTCATCATATTGATTGCTTTTCGGGACTCTTCTGTAGTAACTCTGACGTTCAACGTTCCCGCAAATGGATCAAATCCCAACGCATTCCTGAATCTTTCCTGATACACCTCAACATAATATGCTCCTTCCCCTAAGCCTCCTACGATGCTTCCCTGAATGCTAATCTCATCTGTTGGAGGTGCAAAGGCAATCTCAAGACTACTGAACACTTTCGTTAGCTCTTCCCTTCCTTTACTATTGATTCGAAGTTGCATTCCATTTACCGTATGTACTCTTGCTAGGTATCCCTGATCAACACATTCCGAGATTCTTCGAGATGCAGTTTGCTGACTTATCTCCATATCTTTTCCAAGCTGACTAGTTTTCAAAAGCACCGTATCATGAAGAGCGCCACGCTTGGCTAATGTGTACAATGTGAACCAGATTTCAGGTTTGACCATTCATTTACTCTCCCTTCATTCGTTCTTCAAACCGACCAATCTCATTAATCAAGCGGTCTTGACGTACCGCGGTGGTGAGGTCACCACGAGTTCTCTCTATTATTCCACGCGCGACATCGCATTTTCTTCGCAGGTCTGGAACCAATGCATTAGGGAAGTCAAAACTATTGAGTCCCTCAAAAATCTCTTCCATTATTGAAAGAAATTCCGTTGCCCTGCTGATATCATCATTTCTCAGTTTTTCAAGTACTGCTCTTCTGATTTCGCCAATTGTATCCGCCAATCCTGTGAGGTACGCCCTTGAGGGAATTTCAAAGGTGATGGGGGGAGTTAGTGAATTCTTTTCAAGAATGGATAGAACATTAGCAGCCTCAGTTAGTTCCTGATATGCAGTGTCCAAGATTCTAGATTTGCTTAGGTAGGAGCTTTTGTCTAACTCTATTCTTGTTTTTGTGATCAACTCGTTGGCTTCTTTGAGGCTTCTCCTTGCAGCTTCATACTCTCCTCTGTGAGCCAGCTTGATAGATTCTGAGCACTTTCTAACAGCAGATCTTGAAAGGGGAAGTGATTTTTCCCGTACAGCATCATCTGCCTCAATTTCACGTCGTATCTCATTGAAACTGCTCTCAAAATCCATTATTCATCCCTCTGGCTGTTCATGTTAGTTTCTTTATGTGTTTTTTGCGAGAAAGAAGCACTACTCTGCTCTCAATCTGTTCATCCACAAGATAGTAGCTTGTCAGTGCTGCCAATTTTTCTGAGAACGCACGAATATCATTGTGGGTAGGTGCATTGCTTCTTCCAAGTCTATCTCTTGATGATCCAAGATGCATGTATCCTTTCACTTCAATAAAGTCCGGTTCTCCAATCAGAATCTGTTTCGTATACGATCTGATATCATGCATATTATGTCCTGCTACCATGGTGAGCCTGTTAACAGTACGGCAATCAAGGGAGTTCAAAAGTTCCTGAGATTCTCTAAGCCGTTCCCATGCATCAGGTATCTTGGGTCTGAGTAATCGTGTGTGTGTTTCTCTATCTGGAGCTGCAAGTGTGATGTATAACTGCGTGGGCAATGTAAGTTCTGCTAGAGTATCTGGTGTTGTACCATTAGTGACCAGAAAAGAAGTCATCTCCCTTCGATGAATTTCTTCGATGAAGTCGCTGAGGAATGGGTATAGTGTCGGTTCTCCCGCCAATGAGATTGCAACATGTTTCGGGTCTCTTGCTTGAAGATATTTTTCCGGGGATACTTTTGCTCCTGCCTCTGGATTGTATCCTCCCAGCGACCTGAGATTAGCCATCACTGTTTGATCTAGCAATTCTACGGGAGGCAACACCTCATCAGACCTGACTGTTGTTTGGTTCCATGACACCTTCACATCCTGTGGTGTCACTCGCCAACAGAACTCACAGTTTTGGGTGCACTTGTCGACTACAGGCGTCATCTGCAGACAACGATGTGATTCAATGCCATAGAATTTTTCTTTGTAACATGTATCCCCATTCAGAAGGCTCTTTTTTTGCCACTGACATGCTTTGTAACCACCCCTTTCTCCAAGTAGGTGATACCCTTGTTTCTCCAGTTTTTCTCGGAGTTTGGTTGGCATATCAGCTGTCAATTTATGAATCAATCATGTTCTCTTGTCTGACTCTTATCAGGATTTGCCAATAAACCAAGGCATTACTTGTTGGATTCAAGGTCCTTTCCGAGAGTTTCTTGGTGACTCCATGAGCCAGTCATGACTTTATTACGAGAAAACTCACCTAGGATTTGTCTTGTCCTATCATTCAATCGTCCTGCAGGCATATTTTCCCATGCGCTACCTGGCAGCGGCATGAATACATGGCCATGGATTTTCGCATTCATTGATGCTAGATCTTCACAGATTTGTAAACTGGCTTCTATATCCTTCTCAGTTTCACCTGGCAATCCAAATATCATATCCACGTGTGGAATGAACCCTGTATCTACAGCAAGAGCAATTGCATCTAGACCTTCTTGGACACTGTGCTGTCTGTTTGCATTTCTTAAAACACTATCACTGCCTGACTGCAATCCAATCTGAAGAGTTCTGTTCGAAACATATTGTCTGAACATTTCTAAGATTTCACTAGTAACAAACTCTGGCCTTACCTCAGATGGGAATGAACCAAAGAAAAGGTCAAGTCCTTCAACTGACTTGGCTTCTTTGAGAAGCGATGTGAGTTGGCCCATGACAACTCGTCTTCCCCTGCCACCATAGCACAGTGCATTTGGAGATAGGAACCATGTACGTTTGAAACCTCTCTCAGTAACAGCTTTTCTAAGCCAGTAACCCACCGAATCAACGCTTCTGTGTCTAACAACTCCTCCGGTTAGAAAAGGAGTGGCACAGAACTTGCAACCATATGGGCACCCTCGAGTCACTTCAATTGGCCCTACAATATTCATTTCAAGCGCAAAAGGTGGATAGTCATCAAGAGAAATCTTTGGAAGTGATTTTGGAAGGGGAAATGTATCAGAATTCCGGGAGACCACTCCTGGAACAGAAGTTGGGTCAGAATCATTCATCAATCGATACAATAACTCTCTGAAGGATGATTCGCCCTCACCGATTACCACAAAATCAAACCCCATCTCAATGAGTTCGGATGGCCGTGCACTAGCGTGTGGCCCTCCAGCTACTAGGATAACCCGGCTATCGAACTTATTTTTGATATGACGCACTTCATGGGCAATCCTATCTATCTGAGTGCTCATGATAGAATGAGCTACAACCACATTTCCATACCCTATTTCTTGCTGTATCAAAGAATCAGGCAAATCTATTGGTGCATGAACATTCAAGGATTGCAATCTAGAATCAACTTCAACAGAACCTAACAATGCTGCTACGCTATACCTTGATGATGTATGTGCACGGAAGATGAGTGAATGCACTCCCAAAGAACACACACGCACTAATTGTCAACAGTGCGCTCAGACACTCCATCCTTCGTGACACTCATGATGCGAATCGCGCCACCGGACTGAACGTCTCTGGCAATACCAGCGCGAACGGCCTGGATTGCAATCTCTTCCGCTTCTTTTACGGTAAGAGTGGGCTTGAAATTTGTTTCAAGTACACCAAATGCTGTTCGAACGCCTGTCCCAGTTGCTGTGAATTCATCAGGAATCAGAGAACCTCCCATATCAAGGCCATATAGAGCAGGGCCGTCCTTATCTAGGCCAATGATAACTGTCTGTACATACAATGGTGACATACGACGTGAGTACAAGGTGTTTGCAACCATTTTGGAAAGAGCCTTCACAGAGATAGATTTCTTTTGTTCTAGTTCATAGAGCTTGATTTGCGCCTGAAGTCTATTGACAAGCATCTGATAGTCAGATGTCAGACCTGCTGAAGCAAGCACTATGGTGTCAGTTAGCTTGAACGCCTTTACACCTGTATCAGATAGAACCATTGTTCCCCAACTGATCAGGGAATCAGTAGCAACAACTGCTCCATCTGTGCACTTTATTCCGACTACTGTCGCACCTGTTGGAAGACTCATGATTTGAAAGCTCCTGTGTGGTTCCGTACTGGTTATTGGAAACTTCTGTCAATCCTTTTAAAAGCTATGACCTATACATCAGTTGAGTGAACTCTAACTGTCGAAACTTTTGTGTTCTGCCCTTCCCTAGACAAGCGTCACCGCAATCCATCAGTTTTACCCGAAGGCTGTTTAGGGCATTGTCTACTATCATGGGGATGTAATCCCTCCTGTAGACCTGGCTTCTTTCTCCTGTACTACTGCTGAGGCATCACTCTTAGCGACAGAGAGGCTTTCCACAATACTTTCCACGGCGGGGTCATTATCACACACTTTGGTTTTGTCGCCAAAATCAGAGAGGCTCGTTTGAGCAATGTGAACAGCCGCGGACTCTCCGGGATCTGATGAAGTATCCCTCTTAGAGAGTAAGGACTTCCCGTCAGACAATGTCCTTCGGGCTTTTGGTCGTAGATTCTTTGCTTTAGAAATAGCATCCATCCACTTACCTCGTCCTCTCACAGAGTGTAATGACTTTGTGAGCATAATTAGGCGTCCGGCGATATTGATGGCTCCGTTCATATCTGCGTTGCATTTGTTGCCACAGGTCGGGCAGATGAAAAGGTTCTGTCTGGGTCTCACACCCTTACGATTACATTTCCAGCACATAATTGAGGTCCATGATTCAGGAACTGCTTGAAAGCGTGCAGCCTTTTTATCGACTGACCAACCAAGCTGAGCAAGACCATGTTTAAGACTCAAAGATATCCTTGCAAATGCCCAAGAGTGCAACATTCCTCTAAAGGAACGACCTGTACGATTGCCTCTTCTCGCCCTGACTCTGATATTCTTTATTCGTCCTAGTGCAACATAGAGTGTATATTTCTCGGATAAGTCTGATATGTAGTCAAGCAACTGCCTGACCAAAACACGGTCGTACTCACGGGCAACATTCTCTCTTTTCCCTTTGAGAGTACGAAGCTTTTGTGCAACACCATCGTAAGAAATACCTGTATTCTTCTTAGTGTTTAGCTCATGCTGAAGCTCAGACACAAGCCGGTCGTACTTCCTGAGGATATTGACCTTGTCTTCCTGAACAAAGAATCGAGTTTCTCGGACCTTTTCAGGAGTAACCAAGCTAGTACAGGCTGCCTTCTCTATCCCCAAGTCAATACCAAGCACAGCAACAGGCAGACCAGTTTCGACTTTGGGAACCTTTCTTCCCTGATGTATATCAGTACCCGAAAACATGCAAAGATCTTCTAGGAACAACCCTTGGACCAGAGGTTACTATGTTCATCAAGAAAGAGCGTAATAGATTCAGAGTAGAACTAGAAGATATTCCTACAACTTCCACATTGAACAAATTAGAAGCACTAGAATTCACAAAGTCCCATCTTGCCCTCTTGACTGAGTGTGAGGAACTCTTTGATACTGATTCAAGAACTAGATACCCTGCGAAACTGGATGTGAGTGATATCAGGGGTGTATTCTTCTCTGGACTTGATGAACATTCACGACTTGTTCAGGCATTTCAGGTCATAGAGGACGAGAATGGTCAGGAGTATGATTACAGTCAAGAGTACGAAGATGACGAAGAACATAAGGAATACTTCGAAGAGAATAAGGAGGATAGTTCAGATATTCATTCTACGATATATGAAGGTGTAGTCTTCAGGTGTGAAGGATTCGAAATGAGAACAGGCCGAGTGGTTGTATATCTGGAATCAAAAGATGGTGACAGTAATGAGGTGATTGTCGTAAAGAACGTTCAAGGATATCTGGATAAATCGCAGTATGCTGGAGCAATATATCTAGAAGAAGTCAAATCTGAATTGACTGATACCCTTGCTTCATATGACCTTGAGGATGGAGAGCTTGAAAAGGTCCTAGGTAAGGTTAGAGAGGCACTGATTGAAGAGGGAGTCAGGTTCTATGAGGTGTAAAGTGCTTTGGCTGGTGTGCTCGGAAACCAGACACACCCCCAGAAGAAGAAGCGCTTCCGAGTATGAAAACAAAGAAACGATTTCTAAGCTATCTGTTCAGAACTAGAAAGGAGAGCAGACATATGAACAATGTACCCCTACCTAAGAATCATCAGGTTAGCCAACGTTTTGGTCTGATAATCTGGCACGAATCAGAAGATGGCACTAACGCGTGGATGCTATTTCCCAAGAAGGGAGGAAGAAAAGTAATTGGTGGTTTGCTTGAGAACCTAGGTTCTGTCTTCTTCAGGCAAGGTTGGTACAAGAGTGTAATTGACCCTGAAATCTTATACGAGAATGCATTGGATGCTCTGAAGGACAATGTTTGGGATCGATACCCTTTCATCATCGCGCAGGTCGAAGACCACGATATTCTCTACATGAGCGTTGAATCTGAAGATGTTACTGATTGGTCGATGATTGGGGTGCTAGAATATGGCGCACCTCCAAAAGGGAAAGATTTTCCAATCAGATGGATCAGGTTCTCCGAACCACCACCCGAAGTGCTTGTACAACTTAAAGGATTTAGACCCGCTTCGAATTTGGCGGATACTGGCGTTTCTGAAACCAATCTTTTACAAAGCATAGCATCGTGGACTGGCAACATTCGAAACGTCACTTGTCATCTGTCTATTGATACAGACAAAGAAAAATATGTGTTAGAGATAAGAGAAGGAATGAAGCCACTTGCAAGAAAGGAAACAGAATACACTAGTGAAATAGTCCGTTTTCTAAGAGAGCCACTTCGAACTGGGGAATATTCGCGTGTTGGGGATAACACCTATCTGAAGTGGGATCACGTAACAGATGTTGAATATGATGAGATTGAAATAATCAAAGGGAAGAAGAAAGAAAGTCTTCACTTATCGGTTCTAAAACCACTCGTGAACCGATACTCTTTCTATCCAGATAGTTTCCAAATCCCTCCAACGGCAGGCGACCTACTCCGTACATCTCTATCGAATGATATCACATTGAAAATTAGTATTGATGAACGGTTGAAACAAGCAGGGTCAAAGAAGTATCTCAAAGTAAGTATTGCAGGCATTCCATCATCTTCGCACCTGAGTACCTTGGAACAAGAAGGGTTTGGGATTTTTGATGTTGCTCTGCTTGCTGAATGTATGCAGTTGGTTGACCTAAAATTCCTGAAACGTCATAACTTCGAACTTAGTGTCGAGGACCTGAGGGATTTTCGAATTCCTCCAGCATTAGAAGAATACTCTCAACTTTATGATGCTATAATCTCTCAACAGGAATTCTATTCTGACCAAGAGTACGTTGAAGAAGCAGACGAGGATTATACCGAAGACATTGAAAAAATAGGACCTCCGCTAATGCCTACTGGGATTGCTGTTGAAGAATCTACCACGAGTCGTAAGCTAAGTGTGGTTGTTCAGCTAGTGTCTGTAGAAGACCAGGATTTCAAAGAAGAAATGGACGTGTTCACCATATCGTCTGAAATGGCAAAATCTCAGGGAATTCCCTACACCGCATTACAATCTGAGATTCAGGCCAATCTGAGGACAAAAAGAATTACAGAAGATGTTCTAGAGGAGATAATTTCTAAGGCAAGCTGTAGCTTGGAAGAACGTGGTATCACCATTGTAGATTATTGATTGAGGTCATATTGTTCCAACCCACAGACAACATTGAGGCGAGTTGCTATAACCCAATTTCGGAGTATACCTTTAGCTTGGTTTAAAAGCTGTTCTAGGGACTGACAACATCTGTGTGGTGTCTGTAGTTAATGGCTAGTGGTCTCAATCCCTTCACCCGTATTCCCACTATTATGAATGCAGAGGAGATTATCGAATTCGCTCATTTGAAATCAAAAAAACTGAGTATGAAGAGCTCAAAAGAGATCAAGAAAACCCCACGGTCAAAAATCAGAGAGTATGCTAGGCTATCTGAATTTGGAAAACAGATAAAGAACAAGCTGAAAGAAGCTGTAGAAGGGTTCCCTACAATTGATAGACTTCATCCATTCTATCTCGAACTTGCCGAAATTTTAGTAGGTACAGACAAACTGAAACAGTCACTAGGAGCAGTCTACAATTGCTTACCTCCCATTGATCAGATTTTACGTGACCATTTAGAGGCTCTCAAACTGAGCGAAGACCCCAAACAGATGAAGAAGACGCGAAGTGCAGCCAAGGGTCGTATAGCCTCAATTGTGCGTGCAACCTCAAGAAATATCGATTTCTTGATTGAGGCGAAAAAGAAGCTCGCGCCTCTACCAGGAATTATTGTGGATTCTCCTACTATAGTATGTGCGGGGTTTCCTAATGTTGGTAAGTCTACTTTAGTCCGAGAAGTGTCCACTGCTGAACCCGAAATTGCTTACTATCCCTTCACCACAAAGAAAGTGATTATTGGACATCTCAAAGTACGCGACTACCGGGTTCAGATTGTCGATACACCTGGAATTCTTGATCGCCCAATGAGCAAAAGAAACGAAATTGAACGACAGGCGATTACTGCCCTCAAGTATCTCGCACATGTTATAGTCTTCCTGATGGACCCATCAGAGGCATGTGGATGGAATATTGACGATCAAATGAATCTGCTGAGAGAGGTCCAACGAATGTTCCCATTAATCCCTATTCTCATTGCATTCAATAAAGTCGACATTACATTTCCAGAAAAGCTAGAAGAAGCCAGAAAATTGGTTCCGAATGCATACGAAATATCAGCTACTAGTGGTACTGGGGTTCCTGAATTACTTCAAGATGCTGTGGATGAAGTGGATTTGGACTCACTTCAGGATTCCATTGCTGAGCATGTTGCATCTCTAAAGAAGAGAGAATCCAACACCTCTGATTGAAACAATTCCCGGCTCTCCCCTATTCCCCTGAACTTCAATTTCTGCCCCAAGAATCCTCTTTGCAACCCAGATGTTTGTGACAAGGTGAGAAGTGATTTCGGTAACGCCAATCCTACTTTCTCCTTTTGCTAGAGCAAGATAAGGTATCAACATATCACTCAGGTGCGTATCTACTGCCCTTGTTGTTACCAACTCCTTTAGGAGCTGCCGAGCCGCTTCCTTGCCCACTTGCTCTGCACGTTTACCTCTCTCTCCTAGTCTATCTGCTCCAATTCTAATCCCACTTTTGGATTCTGCCCACAGGACAATCCCACTTCCAGAACCGAGATGAGGATCATTGCTCTTGGGGTACCATTCCCGCTTGATTGATCCCAGACTCAACTTCCCATTTGATATCTCATACTCAGCAGCATTTGCTTGTCTATCTGCTACATGACTTGGCAACCGCACGCAATGAGATATCCCCGAAACTGATACAATCTCTCCAAAATCGACTAGAGAAACATTGGAGATCTCTTTAGTTGGATGAATCTCCACGCTCACACTCCCTCCACCTCGCGGATAGTGTCCTCGCCTGTTTTGATGGATTTCTACCTTGGGCCCCATTCGAGCAATCATAGGCACGAAGATTTCGGTGAGATAATCTATAGGTGGGCTCCATGAAACATCTGTGCCTCCCTTAATTCTAAATCGAACTGGTTCTTGCGAGAGAATAGCTGGAGGTAGTACTGCCTGAAGCACTAACGAGATAGCGCCAGCTGTCCCAATGTCATATTCGAAATTGCCTGATTGCAAGTGTGTAGGAATAAACTCAATCTGAGTACTGCCAACTTCGAGTCCATTGACCTCTGCATTTACTAATTGGGCAGCCAACTCAATACCTGCTAGGTGTTGTTTCTTGAGACCTGGTTTTGACCTACCAGCACGTATGTTTGTGATTTTAACGGGTTTGAGAGTAAGTGCTGACAGTGAAACTGACGTACGTAGAATCTGACCACCCCCTTCTCCGTAAGAACCGTCTATCTCAATCATAATCTATTACCTGCTTTACTTTGTAAGGCCATTTTCATTAAGAGTTTCGCTAGCCCAAGCCTTATTTGCCCCATGAATCCCAGAAACGATTGATTTCGATGCGTTCTATATTCATTGGGCGTTTTCAGCCAATTCACTTGGGCCATATGCACACCATTGAGCAGATTCTAGAGAAGGACGAAGACCTCACAATCGCTATCGGTAGTGCCCAATACTCCCATACTCCAAACAATCCATTCACAGGCGGTGAGCGTGTTATGCTCATCAAACGTGCAATATTAGACAAAGGATTACCAATCGAGAAGATTGACATTATTCCGATCCCCGATATCAACATTAATCCTCTTTGGATTGCACATCTCAAAAGCTATGTGCCCTACTTTGACAAGGCGTACACCCACAATGCCCTTGTACAGCAACTGATGAACGATTCAGGTATTCCAATTGATGAAACCACCCTCCTTGAACGTTCATCATATAGCGCAAACCATGTACGTGATTTAATTCGTTGGGGTAATGAAGAATGGGTGACCTTAGTGCCCCCTGGTGTGGTAGAGCTTATGAAGAAATACAAGATGGATGAACGAATTAGAGAAGTGGGAAACAACACAACAAAACGGTAATCTTGTACACAGCAGACTTTAAATAAGAAATCCATTGCATGGATATTTGAGGAAAGCACAATGCTAGGTGACTGCGTTCCGTCTAACTAAGAGTCTGATTTTACATCCTAGCCGATACTCTAAAACTCAGTCAAATCGCAACGAGATGATACTATGAACGGTAGTGAAAATAACAAGGATATGAAGCAAGCCATTTTCAATATTAGCAAGGAAGATGACTTTCCAGATTGGTATGGCGAGATATGCAAGGTCGCTGAATTAGCTGACATCCGCTATGGGGTCAAGGGCTTCACACCGTTCCTACCTTGGAGCGTCATGTCAATGAACTTGATGTTCGATTACCTTGAAGACGCATTCCAAGAAAGAGATCATCTTCCTATGCTCTTTCCCACGGTGATTCCTGAGAGCAATCTTATCAAAGAAGCCGACCATGTGGAGGGATTCACTCCCCAAGTCTTTTGGATCAAGGAGATTGGCGATGGGCAGAAACTGGAAGAACCTTTGGCACTGAGGCCCACTAGTGAAACCGCTATCTATCCAATGTATTCACTGTGGCTCCGAAGCTGGAGAGACCTCCCTTTCAAGCTGTATCAGAGATGCTCGGTTTTTAGATCTGAGATAAAGAGCACACGCCCCTTCTTACGAGGGCGTGAATTCCTCTGGATTGAGAGCCACAATGTCTTTGCAACCCACGAAGAAGCATTAGCACAGGTGCAAGAAGATATCGAGATCACCAAAGAGGTGGTCACTGAACACTTTGGAATTCCTGTTATGGTGTTCAAGAGGACGCAGTGGGACAAGTTCCCTGGCGGTTTCAATACATATGCAGCTGATACGCTGATGCCCGATGGAAAAGTAATACAGCTCCCCTCAACTCACGATCTTGGAGATAATTTCGCCAAGGCATTCGATATCACGTATCTCGATGAGAACAACGAAACAGTCAATGCATGGCAGACCTGCTACGGTCCTGCAATATCCCGAATATATGGTGCAATGATATCTATTCATGGCGATGACAAGGGACTACGAATACCTTTCAAAATTGCTCCTTATCAGGTCGTCATCGTTCCTATCTACAAGGAAAAAACTGAGAAGGAAGTACTGGACTATTGTGAAGATATCGTAAAGATGCTCCGCAAGACTGGTATCCGCGTTCATCTTGATAAAAGGGACCAAACTCCTGGTTGGAAATACAACTATTGGGAGATGAAGGGAGTTCCCATACGCGTTGAGGCTGGTCCTCGGGACATCAAGGAGAAGAAAGTTGTTCTCATGCGTCGAGACACGATGAAACGAGAATCTATCGAGTTCTCTGCATTGAAGAAGACCATCCCTGCTCTAGGAAAAGAGATTGATACAAATCTACGTGCGCTCGCAGAGTCCAAGTTCGAGGGACTCATAGTTGATGCAAACAGCATGGGTGCGATTGAAGATGCGCTGGAGAAGGGCAAGATTGCTCGTGTTCCCTTCTGCACCACTGAGATGGAAGGGCTCCCCTGTGATGAGGAGATAAAGGACAAAACCGGTGGAGAAGTTCGGGGTACTCGAACTGATATAGAAGACGTAGCATCTGGTGTATGCGTGAATTGCGGAAGGCCTGCTACAGAAATTGTCTATGTCGCAAGATCCTATTAACTGAA
>CAYMLT010000038.1:0-17169 GCA_964391265.1 uncultured archaeon | reverse complement strand
GAGGTAGTCGAACATTTCAGTTAATCCCGTGGAGCGGACGCGATTCATACATTCTGAAAAGGGTCGGGCCACGTTTTCTGGTAGTACTTCCATGATATGACGACCAAGGAATTCCTGAGGTGGAACATATAGATTCTCAATCTCCTCTGTATAAAAATCAGAATATAGGTTGTTTTCATCGAATACGAATACTAAATCACTTATGGAATGCAAGAGTGTTCTAATTTTCGCTTCACTTTCGATTAGCTCTAATTCCGCTTTTCGTTTTTCGGTTACATCCTCGAGAGCTCCGAAGATTCCAACTACATTCCCTAAGGCATCATGGAGTGGAACTTTGACCGTTCTAAATAATGCCTTCTCACCATTTGGTAACCTTGTCTGCTCAATCGCTTCATAGCGGCCTTGAAGGGCTATCTTGTCAGCTTCTTGGAATCTAGATGCCTCCTTTTCATCAATGTCTATCGTGAAGTCGGTTTTTCCAATTATGTCCCTTGGAGTTCCCGAAATGTACGCTTCTGCAAAACTATCATTGCATCCAAGATAAACCGATGAGGTATCTTTCCAGAATATATGCTGCGGAATATTGTTCATCACTAGTTGAAGCATATCCTGAGAAGCCTTCAATTCAAGCTGAGCTGCACGTTTCTCAGTGATATCTTCTCCTGAACTGACTGTCCCGATTGTTTGTCCATTGGAATTCTTAAGACAGGCTGTATTCCAAACAATGAGACGTTCTTCTCCTAGCTTTGTCATAACGTGCCTCTCAGCATTCTCTACTCGCTCCACTTCTCCCATCATGAGTTCACTAAATGACTTCTTCACATCATCTCGAACTCTCTGAGGAATCAAATCAAACCAAGATCTGCCGATGATATCTTCTTGCGAATATCCAAGTAGCTCAATTCCCTTTTTGCTGAGCAGGGTTACTCTCCCCTCAGTATCAAGAACCAGAAATATTACACCTGCCATTTCAAGATATAGTTCTGCTCTATCTCGTTCTTGCTTTACAGCACTTTCTGCAGCCTTCTGTTCAGTAATATCACTGATTGTCGCTATTGTCGACACCTTTCCCTGATATTCAATAATCTCCCCTCTGATATGCAGGAAAACAATCTGTCCATTTCTATGTAATCCTCGGACGTCATATTCAGATGGGGCATCTTCTCCAGCAAGCCTTCGCTGGTAGTTTTCCATCACAATCGATTTGTCTTCCTCTACAATGAAATCTGTCATGAGGCGGTTTTGAATTTCGTCTGTAGTATATCCAGCGAGAGATGCGAGGGCATTATTTGAAAAAACGACTCTGCCTTCTTGAAGAATCACGATACCGTCTTGCATATTTTCAACGAGTGTTCGGTACTTCTCCTCACTCTCTTCAAGAATACGTTCAGATTCTTTTCGCGAAGCGATATCCCGTACAATGCTTTGTATGTGCAGAGGATTGTTATCTTCATCTCTAATGAGAGAAATATTTATCTCAACAGGTACATTGGTTCCGTCCTTTCTTTTGAATGTCCGTTCGTATATCGGGTGTATCTTGCCTTCGAGCAAATCATTAAGTCTTCGTTTGCTGTCTTGTGTTTCCTCTTCTGCAACTGTGAATTCAATAGATTTACCCATCAATTCTTCTCTAGAATACCCCAGTAATTCTTCGAATCTCTTATTGAAATCTAGATGCCTTCCATCCAAGTCTAAAATCACTACGGCATCGTTGTTTTCCTCGAATAATGCACCGTATCTCTTCTCCGATACCGCGCGTTCCAATTCTGCTTTTCTTCTATTTGTCACATCGTGAATGAATGAACAAAGAGCGTATCCTTTTGATGTCACTATAGGTGCAGAGAATTGCTGAATTGTCAGCATCTCACCGTTATCCCTCTGAATACCCGCCTCAATAACCTGGTCTAACCAAGGTGCACTTCCAGTTTCGAAGTATCCGAGCATTGAATCTTTTAGCTCTTCGTACTTTTCTTGCGTCCTAGTTTCGCTAGGGAGAAGATTATACTGTATGTCCCAGAGTTTTCGTTTAAGCGCCTCTTCTCTCTTAATTCCAAACATATCCTCTTGTGCCTTATTCCATTCCACAATGTTTCCAGTTTCATCAGTGAGCAATATACCTTCGAGCGTGGTATTAAACAGCCCTCGCAGCTTTGCCTCACTATCACGAAGTAGAATCTCAGCATTTTTCTGCTCTGTGATTATATTCGATGCAAGTATTATCATATTGACTTCATCATTGACACCAGCTGGGCCTAATTGTATTCGAAGCCATTGGTCTCCATTTTTTGACTCGTCCTTGAAGACAAACTCTGTGGGTGCATTGTTTTCAATCACAAATTCGACCTTGTCACGAAAGGCTCGTTGGAATTCTTCGGGCATGAATTCGTGGATACTTCGACCAATAACCTCTTCACGAGATAACCCAAAGGCCTCTCGATTCGTCAATTGGATGACGCCTTCTCTATTCGCAGCAACTATGAGAGTTGGTGTGCTTTCTAATACCATACGGCAAAAATCGTGTCCCGCTAAATCAACCATGGTCTATGCACCCCACGTAGAGTTCACGTGAGCTAACAAATCGACAGAAAGAATTCTATTTATAATAATGTAGACTTGACCAATTATCCTTTTTGTCGGTCATAATCCCCATCACAAAGCTAAAAGGGAACTCTCTTGGGCGTTCTTCTCAGTCTGCAAGCCAATTGGTTGATGATGATGATGATCTTCAAAATTTGTGAGGTGACTAACACTGGTAATTGATACACAAGATGAACAACCACGACATAGGATTCAGCTGAAGAAGGTTGGAGTCAAGAATCTCAAGACCTTCATCATTACTGAGAAAGGTGGTTTCAGGCATCACATCATCCCCACTGTTGAGATGACAATTGACCTTCCCGCGAAGTTCAAAGGAATTCACATGTCTCGTCTTGTGGAGTCTATGACTGAAGTAATCAGTGATGAATTCAGTGTTCAGCATTCCATTGAGGATATACAGATTCACATTCTTGAAGCCTTGCGCAAGAAACATGAATTTCAGCATGGAGAAATCAGGTTTGATTTCGAATTTGGCTACACAAGCAGAACCCCTGTGTCTAAGAAACGAACCTGGGAAGTTTGTGATATTTCCGCTAGTACAATAATGGAAAATGGGGCACCAACCATTCATGATGTGTCTGTAAGCGTTACTGGGAATACAGTCTGTCCACATTGTATGGCAAATAACAGCGGGCTTACTCACATGCAAAGAGCAATTGGTACTCTCCGTATAATTGGCTCTACTGACCAAATTCCTTCATATGGCTCAATGATTCAAGTAATCGAAAATTCATTTTCCAGTAAAACCTATTCATTGCTCAAGCTTGAGGATGAAGTGCACGTAACGAAACAGATGCACGAGAATCCTCTATTTGTGGAAGACGTTTGCAGGAATGTCCTCCAGCATGCAAACGATGCCTACGAGGATAAACAACTTGAGATGTATGCGGAAGTCAGATCGCTTGAGAGTATTCACAAACATGATGTAATCGCAGAAGGTCGAATTGTTACCAATGGTATCTAATTATACCTGATTGTTTTTCGACGCAATTAATACACATATTCTATTTAACTTGAATATATCTCAAAATATATCTGTTACAGAGGTCAATCCCATAGAAAATACGCTTGATAGTCTTTGAGGGAAACATAATGAGAAGGAATCTGTGTATACTCCTAGTATGCGCGCTGTTCTTAGTAGGTATGCTTCCAGCTCTACTAGTTCCTTCTCCCTCTAATTTTGAAGATACATTTGAGAGTGTTCAATCAAATCAAACTCCACAGAACCCTATCGATGATTCAACGACTATTCTATCAGATAGCCAAAAAACGGGCATCATCGAACCCCTTGCCGTTGAACAACGTGGTTATGTTTCAACAGGGATTGTATCCATTCGAAATGATATGACACTCAATATTGAAGATTCATTATCAATTGATACAACACACGACTGGGTTGGCAGTTTGGCTTCAGTAGAAGTTTCGGAGCTTGAGAAACTCTATGCATTGAATGGGACTTTTGAAGAAGGTGTCCCGGGTATCAATGACTATCCTAATTGCTCAGTTGCATATCATCCTCTAGGATGGGATGCAAATAGTACAGATACTGCAACATACTCCGATGATGTTCAGTTAGCTGCCTATGATGCATCTGGTAGCAAGTATGTTACTGTTGAGAGTCAAGGAGGAAAAGTTGGACAGGATAGATACGGTCACGCCGCTGGAACAAAAATTGTATGGACCCAAACTGTACAAAATACGCCCTATACGGAAGATTTCAATCTCAACTTTGACTACTTCTATCTTCGAGGACCTATTGATGGCCCCGACGGGTTAGATCCCGTTGTGGGAAATTGTAGCTTGGTCCTATTCGCTAACGGAGTGAACGTCTGGAACATGAGTCTATTGTTGCTTTCACAGAGAGGAGTATGGTTTAGTACCGGCGATATTCCACTCCATATCAACGGAATTTCAAGTTCATTCAAACTTGAGATCGGACTAGTAATTGATGAATCATTGGTTCTCAATTACAAAACCGCGGACTATGATGGAGACCCCGCTCATCTCGTTGACGGTGTTGGCAATGCTGCATACATTACCGCTTTCTTGGATGATGTTTCCTTCACGGCACTGACTCCTCCGACTCCTGAATCGGTGGAGCTGACTTTCCATGCGGGTGATGGATTCGCTGCGATAGCCGGCACTTCTGGCAGTGGAACTGCAGTGGTATCCAACAGCAGTTATTGGGATTCTGATATATTGGATATTTCGTTCTCGTCTAACACGTCAATCAGCTTCATTTACGATGTATCTCTTCTCTCACACAGATTTTCAAATTCAACCTGGATAAACGAAGTAGATAGTGAGGGAACTTCGTATCAAGTTAGTGTTGGCCACAGTTCAGCTGTTGAAGCATATAGCTACATTGGCTCCGCTGCTGAGTATACAAACAATTCATTGACTCTAAACTTCCCTTCAGACTGGAAAAACATTACAATTCTCGATCCATTTCTTACCAATGCGACAGGAGAGTGTGATGTGACTTCCAACAAAGTTGTAATTCCTGACTTACTGTTCTCTAGACTAGGCTGGTGGCAATTTACTGCCAACACTCCAAATTACGCCAAAGATTTGAAAACTCAAATTTCAGGTCCTCAAACATCTGACTGGGCAAACGAATCTATTTTCAGAAGTATGAATTACACTCGCGCAACTCTTGAGATTGGTGCAGTTTCGCAAGAGCCATCTTCCTTATCAAACGTTGAGGTTTCATGGCATTTGCCCAACGACACGCTATGGTATTCCGAGGCAATTGATTCTCCAAGTGGAAACACCCTCAATAGTAGTTCCCTGTACTTGGCTTCTGAGAATACTACAGCTGGTCAATGGATGGTTTCGGTGTTCTGGGAAAACGGAACTGAGATTGCCTATGATCTCCAATATTTCGAAATTCATCATATGGCTGAGCTAGTTGCAGAGAACGCCCTTATTGAAACAAAGGCGGGTTCTGTAATCACAAATATGATTCGCTACGTAGATATCGAAACAAATGAGTATATTATGGAAGCGGGTACGACACTTGTGGCTAATTGGTCTGAGTTAATAATTACATTCCAGCCCAACCCAGTGCATAACTGGTGGGAAGCCAATTTTGACACATCAATACTTGGTGGTGGGCAATTCCTAGTTCGCGTAAATGGATCCAGTACGTACTATGATTCTGCTGTTACGACATTCCTGATATATTCAATTCTAACTGATAATACATTACACCTGGCTGAATCAAGTAGTAGCGTTAGTCTTGCGCAAAATTACTCTGCTGAGTTCACATATCTAGACCAATTTGGAGTGGGTATTGAATCCGCTGACTTTGGCATTGACTACGAAGGCCCTACCGGAGGTCTTAGCTGGGGTGATGTCGTTGATCTAGGGTCTGGCAATTACTATGTTAATATCTCTGCATCAGTATCTGATAGCTACACAATTACAATAAATGCGAGCAGAACTTTCTATGAAGAAGCTATAGGTGTACTAGTACTCGATGTAGGGACTCTTGACGCTACTCTACAGTTTCTGAATGGAACAGTAGATAGTATTGGCTTTGGACAATCATACCGACTTGTATTGAAATACGAAAACGGAACTGGATATGGATTGCCCGGAGCAAGTGTTTCGATTGTCAATACTGTTCCATCTTATGGAATCTCCAATTCGAGTGCCACTGATTTAGGTGATGGGTACTACTCCATAATCCTTACACCTACTGTCGCTACAACCTATTCAATCCTCTTTGAGGCTGAAATAGCGAATCATGACAGAGAAGTCCTCTCTTTCACTCTATCAGTCACTGATATTGCTACAACTCTAACAATAGAATCTTCAGATAATTTTATTGCAATCGATCAGAATTCTACGATTGTTCTGCATTACACAAATGAAACGGGTCACGGAATTGAGGGAGCTGATATCTCCATAATCTCTCCTCCATCTGGTTTGACGTATTCGAGCTTTAGCGATCTCGGTGATGGTTTCTATATGGTTCGAATTACTCCTCTTCTTGTTGGTGAATATCAGCTGAGATTTCTAGCCAGTGCTGATAATCATCTTGAGGCCACATCCTCGGCTGCGCTGTCGGTATCGTTAGTGCGAACAAGTCTTGTTATTGAAACTCCTTTAGCGGAATACTCCTCTATCTATAACGAAAAACTGCAAATTCCTCTTGTTTTCCAGCGACTTGATCAAAGCGGGATTCCTATAGCCAATATCTCTGATGCATATATGCAGATCGTTGTTCCAACAGATTCCAATATTCTGTGGACACTTGCTCCTGAGCTTGTGCACCCAGGCCACTATGTTCTTCTATTGTGGGGCGATTCAATTGGTACTTGGGACGTTTCAATTCTAGCAAATAAGAGCAATCACGAGGATGCCGCATTAACGATTCACTTTTCTGTAAACGAAATTGCTACCGACATTAACACCTTCAATTCAGTTGATTGCATTTTCAACAGAACCTACCTATTCACATTTGAATACGTGTTTGAGTTAAATAGCACTTTGATCGAAGGCGCAAATCTGAGTGTGAGTGGGACAGGTTCAGAATTCATCTCTTGGAACGAAGATTCAACTGGATACAGCGTAGTGTTCGTCCCTCTTGATACTGGTACCTATACCATCAATATCGATTTCGAAAAAGAAGGCTACCAGATACAGTCTGGCTCTTTAGGATTCGAGGTAATTAGAGTGCCAATAACAATAAGAGCTGATAGTTCTGCTACTTGGGATGAAGTAGCTCCATTGGAGATTGAACTCTCACTTGTTGTTTCTGACACTTTAGAACCTGTCAATGATGCACTTGTGACATGTACCATTTATTCCTCTGGCTCTTTTATTCGCGAATTTCGTATGGATTCACTCGGTAATGGTACGTATTATGTTCAAATACCGTCAAGCGATTGGCAAGACCCGGATATTATCATTGAAGTCGCTGTTCAAAAGCCGAACTATCAGCCAGTAACGCATAAGATTGATGTGAATACGAGACCTGCAACTATTCTGGAAAGAATGATTGCTAACAGTATACCCCTCACGGGTTTCTCGTTCTTGTTCATAGTTTCCGTGGTAGCTGTTAGTTCATATAGAAAACGCCAGATGCGCCTTCGGATGAGCGCCTTGGAGATTAAGTCTAGATTCGATGATGCCAATAACCTACTTGGCATTCTTATTCTTCACAAAAATAGCGGGTTGCCCTTCTATTCCAAGATTCTCAAGGGCGGTTTCGAAGAAGGGATGCTCTCTGCTTTTGTCACTGCAGTAACTCATTTCAGGTCGGAGTTTAACCAGAATGAAACTGAAGCGGATCGAGAGTGGAAGTTGACGCCTATATCTGATATTATTAGGGCTGGACGCACTCGGAACATGATTTGTGCATTTGTAACTCTTACATCACCCTCCTTGGCACAGGAGGCAAGAATGCTTTCCTTCACACGAGAGATTGGAATGCTTCTTGATGGCCAAATGGAAGTTCCCCCCTCTGAGTTCAGAGATGACAAAACCGGTCAAATAATAGAGGATTTGTTTAACTTACATGTTGACGGTTTCTTATTGCAAAAGTATCGAATTCCTATGGCCGGAGCATTACCACGGAAATTCAAAGATATTAAGAATGCCTGTGCAATAGCTGGTCTTGGAGATGTTTTCACACTCACCGAACTTAGTCGTGGTCTGGAGGCATCTGGAATGGATGATACCCGCGGATATAATTTCATCTTCAACGCTATTGATGAAGGACTGATTTGGCCAATTAACAAACTTGACGATATTGAAATGTCCTAGAATCCTGCTCTTTCTCGCGCCCCCTCTCCCCTAGAGTTCCAATGGAGCATGGAAAATAGGGTGCGTATAGCCACGTTCTAATGCATTCTTACTCGATTTGGTATGTATATTGAATTCAGAGCTATCTCTGTATTGCCTCCGTATGACTTACATAATCTTCAGGTTTTACGCAGCTTTATTACGAAATACAGTGGAAATAGAGGTGAGTTGTACCACATAAAGTGAATCAACTCAGCGTCTAAGTAAACGGAGTAGCGAACGATGGCCGAAACAAAAACCCCACATGCAACATCAACCCTGCAGAAGAACGCTGAGGTATTACATGTCCTCTATGGTCTCTTGGATTCTGACCGGGATCCAACAGATGACGATGCTGCCCATCTTCGTGTGTTATATGCGAGTTCCTGAATTACAATCCTCATTTCACAAAAGTGAGGTCTACATTCGCGGCTCCGTTTTTTGCACCTCCCGGCGAAAATTCGAGACGCAGTGGGGGCGGCTTTGCTGTCCCCCACACCCTCTATCAAAAGGCTGGACGAAAAATGCGAACAAAAAGAAATTCTCGTGGTACAAAATCCATTCTTAGCAAACATCGCATGAAACAAGCCAGTAAACCAAAGATAGTTGCAGCAAGTCGATCCTAGCTCTCAGCCAGAAAGCAGAATATCTGAGTACTCCTCATGACTTTTTTATTCGGTAGATTCATGATACAAGAAAATGAAACCACAACAGTGGTTTTGGAGATGACAGAAAGAGGAGAATCGGAATTCATCAAATTTCCAAAAATTGCTGCATCGATATATGATATGATGATGAGTTCCGAAGCAACAAAAAGGCAAGTAAAGGAAATAGCTGAGTTCCTGACGATGCAGCTTACATCTGGAAAACTGCTTGATATTGGATTTGGTCCTGGGAAGTTGCTAGTGGAAATCCATCGATTGAACCCCACATTTGAACTATATGGATTGGATATCTCCTCTTCTATGTTGGCACAAGCAAGGAAGAATCTTGGAAACACACAGGCGAATTTGTATCTTGGAAAAATCCAAGAAACGGATTTTGAAAGCGATTTCTTTGACATCATATCCTGCACTGGTAGTTTCTATCTTTGGAATGAACCAACAATAGGCATCGATGAAATTCATCGCATATTGAAACGAGGTCAATCTACATATCTTTTTGAGACTTATCGTGACATTGAGAGCGAACGCTTTGAACACGCTCTGAATGAAAATCTTGAGAGGGAGGAGTTCTTGAGAAAAAGGCTGTCTCCCCGATTCTTGCAAAAACAGATTGGAATGACCTATACAAGAGAAGAGATGAAGATGATTTTTGAAGAAACCATGTTTGGGAGTAGTTTTCACATGCAAGAAGTGAAGATTGCAAACCTCCCTATTTGGGTGCGAACAGAGCTAACCAAGACAGACTGAATTATGATTAGCGACAGCATGGAGTTCCATTGTATTACTGCATTAGAGAGTAACATATCATGGCAGATACACTATCTCGCTGATGACACCTGCCAATTCTATAAAATTCCAGGAGGCTTAATGATTTCCATTGAGTTCTGCGGTGTCATGCCAAATTTTGTTGCAATGATTGTAATAATCAGTGCAATGTTGAGCACAATAAGCATCGCAAACATCCATTCTGGACCCATCGACTCAAACATAATTCCTGCGAGTGTTGGGGCCATAGTAGCTATCAAAACAACAATGGAGAAGTACATTGAGGACGTCTTTCCCCAGTCCTTCTTAGGAAATTTAGAGCCAATGACCGTGAAGAGGATTGTTGCCCATAAATTGTCATTTATGCTCTTTAGGATAAGTCCTAGAAACACCGTGGAGAAGATCACTTCTCCTCCTGGGAATAATTTACCTGCCCATTGAATCCACTCATGAGGAATGAGAGGAAGGAATGGATAACTTGGGGACACCAATACAAGTGCAACGCTCAGAGGAATAATTGAATATATCCCTAAAGCTGCCTTGTATTTATTCTCGTCGTTGATTCCCATTTTTTGGCCTATCATCAACCCAAGCGGAGCCTGTATGATAACAACTATTATGAGAATAAGGCTGATTCCTGCATAAGATACTCCTGCGAACTCGTTTGCGTAGATTAGTGCACCATAGTTGAACATCGCATCACTGAGTGTATCAAGTATACCAATAAGTAGGAGTCCTGGGACCAGACTAATGATTATCTTAACCGCTCGAATATTCTCTGTGACGACATTTCTGAACTTCGGGATTGGATTTCCATCAAGATACTCTTCAGGACTTGATTTTTCATGTGCGAGATATCGCCAACGAAGAAGAGTGCAGAAGAATAGCAGGAATCCTCCAAAGAGAAACAAGTCCTGAATGAGAATGACAAGTGGGAAAATGTTCGCCCATATTGCTAGAGCAAAAAGGATGGGAAGACTCAAAATAGGTCCTACCGATTGAAACAGGCTATTTCCTAGACCCATCAGGTCGCGAGGTTTGCGAGGGATCCTTGTGTAGAGGTAGGCTGAGGCTCCTGATCTAATGAAGGATATAAATCCAAAGAACATGTATGCGGATACGACTATCCAAAACTGATTGGATATGCCAAGCATAAGCCAAGCCACGCTGGTCAATCCCATTGTGGCAATACTCATTGTTCGTCGGTTGTGTGTATCTCCGATAAACCCTCCTACGAAACGAGCTGCAGATCGAATTAGGAGGTAGAGAGAGCTAATAGCGCCAATAAGGACGAAACTCCAACCGAGAGCCCGTAGATACAGATTCATGTAACTGAAGATTTTATCGATTCCATACATAATCCACCCTGTTATCAGAAGGACCCTGAATGAACGGTCTTTCATCAAAATCATGAAGTCGCCTTTAAGGGTGGATGGTTTTTCTTCTTCCCGAGCCGTGATATACATGAGATTTTCAAGATGTAATTCGCATCACATGTAATAAACCGGCAAAGGTGAGAAATGTTCACATTTGTACTATAAGTATGAACAATATTAGAAAGAACCAGCCAATTGGGTTCACCGATTATGAATACAGCTCGTCGGTTTTTCCGAAATCAACATAACTGCAATCCTTGCTCTCCTTCAATGAAACTTGACTCCACTCGTTTATACGGAAACGTTCCACATTACTACGATATCTTCGCGAATAGCAATGACTAGGAATTCTTTCAAATGTTGGCAAGAGAATTGGAGGACCTATCATTGAGATTGCTTGTGGAACTAGTCGAGCTCTTCTCAAGCTAGCTTCAAAGGTCATGAGATTGTAGGTATTGATGCTACATCAGAGATGCTTGATATTGTCTGAAAGAAGTGCAACACTTCATTGGCTCTCATGAAGGAACAGGAACGGAATGGAAAACATGGTTGTTTCAACGACTGCAAATCTCCTATTCTTACTTCAAGACTTGTGGGAATACATTAACAATGATCCTGTTGGACGTGGCATTTCCGGCGTGATTTTCTCCGTTGTTTTTGGTCTGGTAATCTATTTCGCCTGTACGCCATTCATGTTAAGGAAAATGGAAAAAATGCAGCCAGTTCGCGTTCGAGAACAGGATGATGGGAATAATCCTGTTACTCTATCACAGTAAGTGATACAGAGTTGCCCTGAATCTGGTATGCAAACTTCACCGTTATTTTCTCTTCAGTCGCTTCGGAAACTGCATTCAAAACACCCTGAGCAACTCCGACAACAAACTGTGGTGCTGCACATTCGGTGATGAGAATCCCGGTATCTCCTAATAGTTCAGTTTTGCCTGCGTGGTCAAGCATGGGTTTCAGCTCGGACCTAATGATAAGGTCCAAAGAGGTAGCATATCTTGCTCCCATCTTAAGAATCGCTTCTCTCCAATTTCTCCACATATGACGTCCAATCACTTCGCCTGCGCGGAACAATGTTTCAGGTGATTTTATTTTATCTAGAATGAGAGAAATGAACTTGTTGTACTCTTTGTTTGGATTTGCCTCCTTTGCCAATCCAAGTGCTATCTGTTCAACTTCTTCAATATTTGATTCTTCGGAGAGGATAACGGGTGCCCGGTCCTCCTCAACAAGGATTACACGTTCCACACTTCGGACACAATGGTTCTTGTCGATATATACTGTAACAAAGTGATCTTTATGAGGTAGTACAACAGGGACCAGACTAGTTCTTTCAAACTCTCTGTCCAGCCTATCTGCAGCTAGGCTCGTTTCAAAAATCTCGCCGCAGATACATTTCACAGTTATTGTCGCCATTGATAAAAACCCCACACGCTTTGCCTATTACTGCTTCTTAGACATATGTACCAAATTCCGTTTTTGAAAGATGGTGGATGCGTGAGAATAGTTCACGCACCCAATAAAACAGTGTATTACTACGCTTTATTCATTTCCCCTAGTAAAAACTAGTACTGCAACAATAGCAACGATGATGCCAATTACGATTAGAGATGGCACTAGGAAAGCTATTACTGAAAAATTGAGATAGAGCAAGTAGAGACTTAGTACAATAGATAGCGGGAACACGACCGCATATGCCGGAGTTTTGAATGGTCTGACAAGTGCAGGCATTTTGCGCCTTAACGTTAAAGCTGAGAGACCTGCTGGAAGCATTGCTGAAACAAGAATCAATCCAATGCCCACAGTTGCAAACACATCGACGGATTCCGCCCAAATATCCATGGTCCCTGTCATAACTCCTGCTACGATCAACATCATGACCATAGATAAGATATTGGCAGGACCAAACATCTTGTCTTCCTTGGCAAATGCTTCAGGCAAGGCACCATCTTTAGCTAAAATCTTGACCTGCTTAGTGACTGTAGCTAGAACTGCATAGGATACACCCGCCGCAGAAAAGGCAGCAAAACCAAAGACCAAGCCGCCATAGATTCCGGCACCGCCTGCAAGAATCATGATAAGGCTAATACTAGAGCCTTGATCTCCTGCAGCAATATCACCGATACCAATAATCCCAGATGCAGCTAATGAAACAAAGAGATAGAGAAATAGGAAAATTGGAAGAGCAATTAGGATACCCTTTGGAACAGTTTTCTCAGCATTCTCAACTTCACCTGCAAATACTAGCATGACTTCAAAGCCAAGTAACGCAAAAATAGATGTGTTTATGGCTGATTGGAATCCATCGAATGTTGGAACATCGAAAGTTGTTGTTGACCAGTTCAGTAGAACGAAAGCAAATACTCCTACGACAAGTACGATCTTGATTGCAGACCATAGAAAAGCTATAGTGCCAAATTTCCGACCTGGCGTGAAACTTGCTAGTAGAGTAAATAGAACTACGAACACCATTGTAAGAATGAATATGTTTGGAGTTGTCAGTAATTCAAACGTCCCGAAAGAAAGTGCAGCTAGTGTAAAGAGGGATGCTAAGAAGCTCAACAACGCTCCTATGCAGTAGTATGCTGCAACATATAGCATTCCCACGAATGAACCAGCTTTCCTTCCAAAGGCTCCGCCCACATAACTGTATGGCCCACCACCCTGAGGGAACATACCAACACACTCTGCATATGCGAGACCCACGGTAAACATGAGTAACCAACCAATTGAGAGTGTAAGAAGGCTGAAAATTCCAGCAGAATTGGACCAGAGAAGAGAATCTTTCCAAATCCCTGAACCAATAACAGTTGTGAGGCCGATTCCTATTATTCCCAATAATGAAATACGGTCTTTATTTTCCATATTAAAACACCACAAGTAGAATATTATATTGTTATGGCTCAATATATTCATTATTAGTATTATATAGATGCTTTTTTGAAACATAATTCAGCCGAAATCTTTGCTTTTCGAACACATTTTTCGATGTCAAAAACAGATTATTCCAACCTAGGTGCGAATCTCATGATGCGTTCCAGGATGCTGTTTTTCCTTCTCCTCATAATCATTGCAGAATTCCCCAATCATCAATGAGAGGATCGTCATAATAATGAAAATGGCGAGCACCTGCAAAGGCTGGACTACTTGGTCCCAACCTTGACCAATGGCAACTACTACCGAAGCTAGAACCAAAGCAAATTCTATTACCAAAAGAATAGCACCCACCTTCTTCCTGAGATCTTGAGTATCAGATTCGTTCGTTGCAAAATGCCTCCTATTACCAACCCGCCAGTATAATTACACTTTCACGAGGGTTCAAAAACTCTTTGCTGCGAATTGTTATTTTGCCAAATCATGACATCCTGCATTATAAATCGAGCTATCCTCTGATATAGAAAGTAGAATCAAAAACTCTGCATAGCGTTACAGTTATATCAACAGAATTCCCCCACGCGACTATCATTCAAAGGCGGGAAACAAAACTTCACGATAGAAATAGAGAATGCATTTATCAAATCACAGAGAGTGGATTTAAGCCGCCCGGGTGTGTATGTACTTTTTTTACAAAACATCTCATCTTTATTTCAATAAGTGGATACTGAATCAAGCCAGAGAATGAAAGGAGTGTGAAAGAACTGAGGAATTACCCAACAGATAAACCAGTACTTGTAACATGTGGACTGCCATATGCCTCAGGCGAGATGCACATCGGCCATCTTCGTACCTACGTACCTGCTGATGTCTTCGTCAGACTCCTAAAGAAAATGCGAGTGGACGTCACGTTCGTTTGTGGATCTGATACGCATGGAACTCCCATACTCACATCCGCAGAGGCAGCTGGCGTCACACCAAAAGAACTCTACACAAAATATCACCAGCATTATTTGGATACTTTTCCAAAACTAGGCATCCGGTTTGATAATTATGGTACTACTGATGACAAGGAGAATGTGAACCGAACTCTTCAGATTGTCGCCGAATTGAAGAAGAATGGCCACATCTATCCAAAGGACCTGGAAACACCATTTTGTGATAATTGTAATCGGTCTCTGCCAGATAGGTTTGTACGAGGTGAGTGTCCACACTGTCATGCAGACGCCAGAGGTGACGAATGCGATCAAGGGTGTGGAAGATATCTTGAACCGGGCGATGTCCTGAATCCAAGATGCGCAATCTGCGGTTCACCCACTCGAAAGATTACGAGAACGCATTATTACTTCAAACTCACATCATTCGAGGATTTTTTGAAGGGCTATCTAAGGGATGTTGATGGTACGAAAAATGCAAAGAATTACGCACTTGGGTGGGTGAATGAAGGTCTCCGCGATTGGAACATCACCCGTGACCTTGAATGGGGTATCAAATACCCTGACGATCCCAGCTTGACTCTATACGTCTGGGTTGATGCGCCTATTCACTATATATCGAGTACAGAAGAATGGGCTAACCACATCGGCAAACCCAAGGAGTGGGAAAAGACTTGGAGACCCGGAGATGGGCGCCTTGTGCACTACATCGGACAAGATATCGTATACCACCACTGCATCTTTTGGCCTGCAATGCTCAAGGGAAGTGGCTACAATCTGCCATTTGCAATTGTTGCCTCTGGAATGGTGAAGATTGAGAATCACAATTTCAGCAGAAGTCGAGGATATGTTGTCTGGATCAAGGATGATTATCTTGATAAGGGTCTCAATCCTGATTATCTGAGATACTATATGGTGTCCTTTACAGGACAAACAAGAGACCTTGACTTTTCTTGGGATGCATTTGCTGATAAAATAAACACTGAACTTGTGGGTGTGTTTGGAAACTTCGTCTACCGTTCACTACACTTCACGAACAAGCACTTTGGTGCGGTTCCTGAAGGAAAGCTTGACGCCTCCCTTAAAGCCGAGGTCGAAAAGTGCATTGAAACCATAATTGACGCAACAAATGAGTACGAACTGAAGAAGGTCGCAGATGAGATTCTTAGGTTAGCTTCTGTTGGCAATGAATACTTCCAAGCAAATGCCCCTTGGAAACTAGTCAAGGAAGATAAGGCAAAAGCAGGAGAAATCCTATACAATGCAATTGCCTTGTCGAAAGCATTGGCTGTTTTGATCGATCCCATTCTTCCAAACGTTGCCGAAGCTGTCTGGTCCCAACTGGGCTATGACGGACCCACAGTGCATGAATCAGTATTTGAGGATGCTTTGAAAGTTCCAAAACCTGGTGATGCTCTAGGTACACCTAAACCCGTGATTAGCAAAATCGATGATGACCTTCTTGCTGACCTCAAGAAGAACATTGAAAGCAGGATACGTCTTGCTGAAGCAAAGGAAAGAGGTGAAGAACCTGTGGCTGAAGAAACGATTTCATACGACGATTTCAAGAAACTCGACCTAAGAGCTGGAAAGATTGTAGAATGTGAGAAGGTTCCTAAGAAGGACCGGCTTCTCTTACTAAAAGTTGATCTGGGAACAGAGCAGCGACAGATAGTTACTGGATTAGCTCACCTCTACAAACCTGAGGAACTCAAGGGAATTACTGCCCTGTTTCTCACAAATCTCGAACCAAAGAAAATTGGTGGCATCGAGAGCAAGGGTATGATCATTGCAATTGAGAAGGCTGATGAAGAAGGTGCTTGGGTTCCCGTCAAGGTTGATGGCGTTCCCCCAGGTAGCAAAGCAGCATAAACTCCAGACTGAAAACAGGATCTGGATTAACTCCCAGATCCATGTCCTTTCTTTTTTGTAAGAATTTCATCCCCACAAAGTATCATCCTGATCTCGTGATGGCCTTGGGTCAACTCCAGAATCTCTGGGATGCCCTGCTCTTCTTGGACCTCCCGGCGCATATCTGGGATCCTGAATGATTGCTCCACATGTACGACATGGTGCTGTTCCCTCTAAACTGAGGTCTATCTCACGATATGGAAATACAGCGTTGCAATAGGGACAAGTTGTCATTGGTTCTCTTGG
>CAYMLT010000037.1:0-17206 GCA_964391265.1 uncultured archaeon | reverse complement strand
GGTAAGGCCATTGGATGAAGGCGAGGAACCGCCAACATTCTTCACAGCATTGGAAGGCAGCACAGCTGCCACCAAGGTGATGAAACCAGGAGACGCTGCTCCGCCACCAAGGCCGCCGACACCCAAGACTACAGAAGATGCAAAACCAGCGACTGGTACGGTATCAACTGAAACCGTTTCATCTACTCCTCCACAACCTAAGACAAGTGCTCCCCCACCTGTACCCAAGACCGCAGCTGAATCAACAACATCGGTTGCACCTCCGCCAAGACCGGTAACGACAACACCTAGGAGTCCAACGCCCAGTGCTGCAACTCGCACGGTAGCGCAGTCGGAGCTTGACCTGATGATTAAGGAGTTGGAAGCTGAAGAAGCTCCCGATGGATACGAAAGAGAACTCCTGATTATCTACAATGAGCTTTATACGGTTGCAGAACAAAGGATTTCAGTTTTTGGCCAAGAGAAGATAGAACGCAAATTCCAGAAAGTTAGAGACCCACCTGAAGGTACTTTCATGGCGGAAGGATTTATTCCTAGAGTCATTGTAAAAGATGGGAGAGTCTTGGGAATTGAGCTTCTCAAGGGCACGCCGGATGCGATTCTTAGTCCAATCAAAACAGAGATGAAGGAAAGGCTTGGCGATCTTATCAGCTTCTTTAAATCAGAAGTTGAAGATGATGACCCTTCAACCAAGAAAGCAACCAAGAAACGTAAACTTGTCGCTAAATAGGAGGAATATAGTATTGTCCGCAATTGATCCAGAAAAGGAGAAGGAACTCGTTGAGCTTCTTATGGGTCTGACCAATTATGCTGATCTTGACGCCATCGCCGTTGTTAGCAAACAAGGAGTCAAACTTGCATATTTTGCAACTGAAGAATCCGATGCAGATCCAGACTTGATGGCAGCAGTTAGTGCTGCGCTTCTAGTGCAAGGTGAAATGGCTGCTGAAAAACTCTACCTTGAAGAGCTTTATGAGGTTGTCATCAGAGGCAAAGGTGGATTCGTCGTATTATCGCATGCAGGGGATTTCCTAATCATGGGTTCTGCAAAAGACGTTACTTCAATGGGTCTTGCAGTCACTCAGATGCGAAAATACGCAAAAGAGATTGGCAAACTTCTTGAGAAATAGTAGGGAATATCATATCCCCATATTTTTTGTGTTCATTAGAGAACTATAGTCGGAGATAAACAGGCTTTCGACATTTTTCAACTCGACTTTGTCAAGAATAAATTCATTTCTGCAAGCCATTCCTCAACCCTTAAATTTGGGATTCAGAGGAAAGGTCAGTATTGTGTTGGCAACAGAAGGCGCAGAAAACGGATTACTCATTATTTCTCATCTTAATCGGATTCATAGGCATGGTTGCTGCATTCGGAAGCGGTCTCTTTGGAATCGGAGGAGGGTCAATCCGAATTCCGCTCCTGAATTTCGCAGGTCTTTCGCTAATCTCTGCCTTTGCTTTGAAGCTTCTTTCTCTACCAGTTACGACATCCATGGGTGCATTCTCACAAAGACAAAACATTGATCGTCGACTTGGATCATACATGATTCTTGGGGGGTCAGTTGGAACAGTAATTGGAACAGTCATAGCATTCTCTCTATCAACGTCCGCCTTCTGGCTCGCAGTTATTTTCCTTCTAGCTTCATTAGTTGCTGTTTTAGCCCTTAATCTGAAGTATATCGCTCCAGCTACCACTAGGAATCTCAGTCCAACGATTGGGAACCTGGCATCTGGCACATGTGCTTGTAATGTCCTAACCGGAATGAGAGGTGGCAGTGAGGGATCCCTCTTTGTTCCCCTTCTTACGGCGATGAACGTTGAAACGCACAGGGCGATTGCTACGTCCCTATTTGCAGCTATCTTCACCTCAACTGTAGGGGTATTCCTCTATTGGAGCCAAGGATATCTTGTTTTGGTTGAGGGACTAGCAGTCATTATTGGTTCAGTAATTGGTTCTCGAATTGGAAGCCATGTGTCACTTCAAACAAAACCCAGATGGCTAGAGGCGGGACTATCTGTTTTGATTATCGTTCTTGCAGTTGCTACATTCCTAAATGCAGTTTTCCTCTGACCCTTGATTCTATTCTATTTGATTTCAACATATGAATATGAAATTGTTAGGATTATATTCCCGAGGATTAATGCCACTGCGTCATCTATTCGTTCGATTATCCAACCGGAAAAAATTTCGATAGGACTGCTGCCAAAGTAAATATTCCAAAGGAAGCTCCAAGCGCACTTGCATCTCCTGATATTAAGAGAACTTAATCCTGAAGCGCAGTTAGAACAAGATTGTATGCTGAGAACAGAACAAAAGCAACTGCTATCACAACCTTGGTGGTAGGAGAGAAGGAGATTCTAATATTCACCAAGTTTCTTCACTGAAGATTCTCAAAGATACATAACCGATATGTTGTTGCTGGAGTGCAATTGTCTATGTCTGTGCGGATAGCGCAAGCGACTTGGAAGGACATCAGTGCAGATTATTACTGAAAGCATCTGATTAGGTTCATTACTGTTCATTTATTCAGCCATTCTTCTGGCGATAACTGTCAGTATTAAGGCCACAGCCCAAGCGGTATTTACAATAAGCCAAGTTAAGATAAGTAGACCGAGAAATCCGTTCACGAGAACAACCCATAGGAGTACCAGAATTAAACTAATCAGACCAAAACCGGCAGCGATTGCGATGATTATCTTTCCCAATCGGATATGAGAGGTTGTTAGAAGGAATCCGCCAAGAATTATGGCATATCCGCCAGCCAATGCAATTAGGAAAAGAACAAGCAACACAATGTCGATGAGCAGGTAAAATGGAGCTAGAACCGGAAGTGAGTGAATGATGTTATACACAAACACTATGATGTTGGTGCCCTGAACATATCCAACGGCAGCCAGAACTATTCCGCTAATCAGGCAAAGCAGAAATGGCGTTTGATTACGCATAAAACCCTCTCAGGATAACAGAACTTATACTATTTTGGATGCGAATCACCAATGCGAAAGCCAACTGAGTTATACAATGATTCTGCTGAAATGGAGATATAGTATTCTAATGCAGAACCCAATAGAATTGGAGGAGCTTCAGTTTGGTATAGTTTTGTAAGATATGTTCCCAAAAGTAAAACGAATGAGAACCGAATGAATTGAATATTCACTGAAGAATTGATTAAATCTGCAAAACATCGTCCTTCGTTAGAAAAACGTCAATTGATTAAGAGTGAGATTCTTTCTCCCTCCTCAATATTGGAAGATGATTCTTTGATAGAGGAAATAAGAAGTTATGATGGTGGAGAATGGAATAAAATTGCAAATCTACTCAATATCGCAGCTCGACCAATCTCTGATCATGTTCTGATGCAACACATGCTGAAAGGAAAAGGATACACAAGTCCAATTACTCTGAATATGACTCCAGCAGCCAGAAGTTCACTTGAGAGTGCATTTCAAAATCCAGACCACTACCTAAAAACTCGATTCAAAAAGGCCCTTCTAGAATCTGATGATAAACAGTCAGATTTAACGAATTCTCATTTGTCAATACCTTCACTCCAGTATGAATCCCATTCCTACGACAATTGGATGAAAGGTCCAATAATTATCACGTACATTCTCTGCTAGTCATAGTTGCACTGCAGGCTTCTCAAAGTCTAGATCCTGAGTGAAGAGGCACTCTATTTTCATGTATGTCCATACGTCAGGAAGCATATGGATTGGTAGGAGACCCCTTCCACAAGACGGATGATGTATTGTAATGCTGCTTCTGAAAGTAATTCCGACGAGGAATGGTAGTAATGCTTTGTTGTATAGTTACCTGATGCTACTTCGAATCTATATCGTATGATCTGAATTGCGATAGCCGCATGTTCATGCGAATTATGATCATAGTAAAGATATGTTTGATCGGCAACGTCGGTGGAGTTCATCGGAAAATACAGTGATACCCCATCATGGATCCCGATATCTATCCCTTCTGATAAAATACTCTGATGTGAGATTGAAGGATAATTCAGCAGTCTATATGTGACCATTCCGGACATCTGTGTGATTGTAAAATTGCTACTTGATCCGAGAGTAATGTTCTCTGCACTCAAGAACCCGTCATGGTCAATGCCAACATATTTTCCATTGGAGAGCTGCAGCGTGTAGAAGTTATCTGCATACTCATTCATCTGAAAATCATAGTAGAGACCATCATAAGTTGCCATCCCATCACCATCGAACTCCATTGAGGCAATGATATCACCGTTAGCATTGTATGATATCAGTGCATACATATTCTCACGGTCATGCTCATAGGCGAGACCCACGAATACATCTCCAAATGAGTTGACTTCTATTCTGGTAGGAGATGCAAGCTCCTCACCCCATCTGACTGTCCAGTCCATCATGAAATATCCATGAGCGTCGTATTTCAAAATCCTGTGGTTGTTAGAGTCTGCAACATACAGGTTTCCAGAAACATCTGTATCGACAGAGATGGGATCATCGAAATCATAGTCCCCAGTTCCGAGAACTCCCCATTTTCTGATGAAGTTCCCATTCTCATCGAAGACTTGAATTCTATTGTTACCAGAATCAGCAACATACACATTCCCATAGATATCTACAGCAATATCACTAGGTCCTGAGAACTCACCATCTCCAGTACCTGAGGCACCCCAAGTAGCAACATGGTGACCTGAGCGGGTATACTTCTTTACTATTTCAGAGAACTCACCGAGTACATAGAGATATCCATCAGATCCAAGAGAAATACCACAAGAATAGTCTGTAGACCATACATCTCGCTCCACATGATGTGAATTCAATTTCAGTATACCATCTGCTGTAGCTAGATAACAATACTCATCAGAATCTACCACGATATCAAAGGGGTATTCCTCTTCAACATGGAAACTGCCTAGACTGGTGAGATTCCTTGAGAACAGCTGAATGTGTCCATTATCTTGATTACAGATATAGAGAAGAGATGGTACTGACTGAATTCTTCCGTTCGAGTCAACATGCAGATAATCACCTGTTGAAGTCTGAAGTGCGATATGGGAACCCCCTAATCCTACTGCACGAAAAGCAACTGCATTAGCACTTGTAGTTGCGGAAGCCTCAAGGTATCCTTCGCCACTTCTTGCTACGTACATACCATTGTTACCTCGAAGGAGGAAAAGGAAATCTGAGTCTACATCAACAACATCATTGGTGAACCCTTTAGAAACCTCATATTGAAAGGCATCAATCTCTTGGAGGATAGGGAATCCAATTATGTCGGATCCTGACAATACATCTGTTCTAGTTGCTACAAGCCGTTCCACAGACCTTGTGAACTCAGCTACCTGTTCAATTAGTGTATCAGACCATTGATCCCAGAATTCTGAAGCCAAACTGGTGTCATTGCCATAGGTAGCATGTAGTGCTTCAATGTAGACATTAATGCCTTTTAGCTCCATCCCTATCAGATAACTGAATCTCGAAAGCATTGTGCCGAGTGTTGATTCAAGTGAGTCACTATCTGAGATTCCTGATGCGGCAATCTTAGCCCAGACATTGATGAGAGTGTCATCTGTTAGAATTGAAGGACCTATAGTCTGGGATATCGTTAGAAGACGTGGATGAATCCCTGTATTGGGATCCAAGATAGATGTGAGCTGGTTCTGCACCTGAGTTTGATATAGTTGGTAATTGCTGGATGTAAGATTCACAATTGACAAACCAATCAAACTATCATAGGAAGAAGTGATTGAAGCAATAGGAGATGTCAGTGTTCCTAACAGAGTGCTTCTTTCGCCAACCAGTTGCGTCCTATAAGCCTCAGCAGTGATCTCATTTGCGAGTTGACTGAGCAAGTTCTCAATAACTGCTTGTCCATGCTCGAGCTTTGTCACACCTTGCTGGATCTTATCCAATTGCTTCGACATTTGATCAAGCTTCTTATTAACTTCCTTGAGTTGATCTTGCATTTTCTGTTGGGCGGACTTTATTCCAAACACACTACTCATGACCCATCCACCAATCTGCTTTCCAATCATACCTCCAACTTCACTTGATACGCCCATACCAATCCCCTTGAGTCCAGCACCAATGAACTCTCCAGCTACGCCAGAAAGCACTGCTGAAGGAGTGTTTTGAACAAGTGGTGTAAGCTGATCCACATACTCATCAAATGAAGTGAATGCGGAAGAAGCATCAAGAAAATCATATGAACTATAGTTCTCCAGCACTTGAATCGACCAGGTACTAAACCTAGCAGTTTCGGGGATGTTATAGAACGCCTTCACTCTTAAACAAGCATCAAGATAAGATTCGAGGGAATAGACCTTTCTTAGATTGGTTGCTAGTGTAGTAAGCTCATTGATTGATAGATGCTGGAATGCTTCATAGCGAGATACATCTATGCGAAGTGTGCCAGAAAATGGCTGCTCATCAAGAAATCCATTGGTCACTATTATCTCAAAATCGGTTTCTGACAAAAGTTGAGAATGCACATCAAAGGGGATTTCCATGATGAACGAGCCACCAGCATCGGTCAGACCATCCTCTTGAACAATTACAACACCTTGTTCATCCACTACTGAAATCGTTCCATTTGTCAACCCATATCCAACGGTGACATTCCCCCAAACATAGAAAGGGCCTTGAACCTGAGATAGAAGGAATACTCCTACAATGAAAGAGGGAACGATGATCATTGTTGCAATAAGTACTGCTTGTGGTTTTCCGATGGGTCTCATGAGCTTTACCTGCTGATTTTATTTTTTACAATAAATTCTGTTATATATAAAATAATTTGGGGTTGTATTGCCAGCAGTGAACGGCATACCTGCGATACAGGTACTTGAGAAGTAACAGAATGTCACACAGACCCACTCACCATTGGTGCTCACACAAAATCCAACACCGCCAGTTCCAATGATCGCGTTGTTGGTGCCTATTGCATTTGAAACTCCAATGCTGTAGATTCCACTATCATGGAATCTTAGGACTCGGTCAGAAACTCAAATCCTGGCTCATTTCTCAATGAATCCAAATCCGAGTTCTCACGAGCCAATTCTCCCAATGATTCTTCTTTTTCAAGAGCTGTTTTGAGATAACCCATAGCTTCTTCTTTCCGACCTACGAGTGCATAATAGCATGCAAGATAGTAGGAAGCCAAGTTGAGTTCCGTTTCTCCAGTTTCCACGTTAAGAGCATACTCAGTAGCCTCAATCGCTGCATCGCAATCGCCCAGTTCTCTCTGAGCATGGCCGAGATATAACCATGGCCAAAAAGCCTCTGGCTCAATATTGGTAGCATTCAAGAATGCAGCGGCAGCCTCACTAAAATCCTGTTTCCGGATGAGAATTTGACCTAATTCGGACCAGAGTTGCCACGAGTCTTCATAGTCATTTAGCGCATCTCTGATGAGTTCTTCTGCGTCCGTAACACGGTTGTTCTCTCTAAGTTCTTCTGCACGTTTCACGAAGCGTTCAATATTGTTCATGATATCACCATCTTTACGGGGGTTCTAAATATACTATTACCGGCACTGAACGTTTTGCTTTTACATTATATGATAGCCACATATTGCATCAATAAGCGAAGTTGAAGAATATAGGTTTGCGATAGTTGGTTTGATAGTAAACAATATACGTAGGTCCACTCGCTCCGGGCTTGAGGGATTTCAGTGAAACTTGCGATAACACCTCGAGCAGCTAATCTTCAATATGCAATCCGGGACATCTTAGTCGCCGCCAAGCAATATGAGAAAGAAACAGGCGAAAAGCCGCTCTATCTCAATATTGGAGACCCCATCAAGTACGATTGGAAGACTCCACAGTATATGGTTGATGCAATATGCAAAGCTGCAAATGATGGTTGGAATGGATATTCACCATCTGATGGAGAAATGGAACTCAAGCTTGCCGCAGCTGAAAAGGAGAAGCGAGTTAATGGGATAACCATCGATCCAGAGAGGATGATAGTAACAGCTGGTGTTTCTGAAGCGATTCAGTTTCTAACTGGATCACTCATTAATCCCGGATCTGAACTTCTAATACCAGGTCCAGCTTACCCTCCCTACATTAGTTATGTTCAGTTCTCTGGTGGAGTTCCTGTAACATACAAAACCACAGAAGAAGATGATTGGAATCCTGACACAGATGATCTTAGGGATAAAATTTCTGACAAAACAGTAGGGATACTTGTTATCAACCCAAATAATCCTACAGGCTCTGTCTACAATGAGAAGACACTGAAAGAAATAGTCAATATAGCAGGAGAGTACGGTCTCCCATTGATCTCAGACGAGATTTATGATCAGTTAACCTACGATGAAAACCAGACACCAATGGTAAGCATAGCTGATGACGTCCCAGTCATTGGATTTAATGGAGTAAGCAAGGTATACTTGGCACCTGGTTGGAGGGTTGGATATGCATATTTCCATGACTCAGCAGGAGAATTAGAACCGTTATATGATGCAATGATACGCCAGGCAAGAATTAGAATTTGCTTGAACTCAACTGCACAAATTGCAGCGGCTACGGCCCTTAGAGGTGATGGAGCTCATCTCAAGGAAACCATGTCCCGTCTAAGAGAACGAAGAGACCTCATCTACAAACGACTCAATGAGATAGATACAATCTCAACCAGACTCCCTGAAGCAGCGTTCTACATTATGCCTAAAATCGAACTCAATAATAGATGGAGAAACGACACGGAGTTTGTGAAAGATGTTCTATCAGAAACGGGAGTTGTTTTTGTTCCTGGTTCAGGATTTGATCCAAATTATGGAGCAGGACATTTCAGAAGCGTATTCCTACCTCCACCTGATATGATTACGGAGGCAATGAATAGACTAGAGTCCTTTATGGAGAAACATCCAGCGTAATCAATGATGAGTGATTCTATTCGACATCTAGACGGGATTTGACTTCATTCTTGATTGCATCTAGTGATTCCTTTGCCCTTGATATTGCAGGAAGCTCTGTTGGTTTCTCACCAACAACCAGAGCTGAATCTGCAACGATGGACTCGAGGTCATATCGCAGTGCAATGATTGCAGATTTTAACGACTCCAATGAAGTTCTGACCTTGGTATTTTTTGCAGCCAAAGTGGAATCTTCCGTTTCGGAAGCCAGTGGAGCTTGCTCGTAGATTGATTCTGCTTCACGCAGAACACCTGAAACTTTCTCTTTCAATCCTGCTAGAGATTCTTGAACACGTTTCTTACCTGCGCTTTTCTCATCCCATTTTGCGAGAAGAGAGGCATTTTCATCATCTAACTTGAAGGAAAGCGTTTCAATTGCCTTGAGAATGAATTCCTTTGATTCGCCCATCTTGACCTTCGCATATTCTTTCTTTGCGGCTTCACGAGAATTGGTAAGGCCTGCTTGAAGTGCCTTGTCACCAATTAGCGTGTCAACAGTGTCTACCAACGCATTTACTATCGAAATACGAGCTTTCGCTGAATTGAGTTCCTTAACGGCAATCTCCTCTCGAGCTGTACGTAAAGATGATTCAAGCGATGAAAGCACTCGCATGATTGGCTCCCCCTCAAGTGAGGAAGAGTCAACTTGAGGATAAAGCAGGCTAACTCGTCCTTCTGTAATATCAACATCTTGGAGGAGTTTCTCAGTTTCTTTGAAGTCCTTCAGGACAAATGTACCAGGGCCTGCTTGTAGAGAATATTCGGTTCGAAGATCATCGAAGTAGGATCCTCTTACGAGTACCTCATATTCCTTAGATCCCATTAAATCCTCTCTTGCTTTCGCCTTCAATTCAATTGCTAAAGTTTCTCCTGCTGAGAGAAGCGCGACCGAAGTCTTGGTGTCGCCAGAAAGAATCTGGAGTCCTTCGTCCACATGCCACTCTACATCAACATTCTTGGCAGGACCATCACCAGTATTCACTATGATAGCGCGAATATGGAATTCCTCTTTGAAGGTCATGTCAACTGGTAGCTCAAGTTGGGAGGCTATCTTCGGAACTTTTAGCTTGTCGCGGAGCATTTCGCGGACCATTTCAACGCCTTTGTCCACGTAGGCATTGAATTCCAAGGCGTTTGCTCCTGCAAGTGCAGCTTTTAGCTCTGTCACTGCTGCTGTTTCTGCATCAGCAAATGCTGTCAGGTCCATCGCATTGATAGCGCTCTCCAACATCTGAGGGATTTGACTTAATCGAACCACACCAGGAAATCGTAAACGTGAAGCATTCTCAGCCGCGTATTTTCGTGCTTTGGAGAAAGCATCGACGTCCTTTCCAATCATTAGAAGTATCATGGAACCAGTTACGGCAAGAGCTGTGCCCTTCTTGGTTTCTGCATCCTCGCCCCACATGAGATGTTCACTTGATGCACCATAGAGGTCGTTTGCACCTTGCTCATAGGCTTTGAGTGCATTCACTGCATCTCCAAGCTCAGAGTACACGTCTCCTGCCATGCACATGTTTATTGCAGCGGCCTTGAAGCTCTTTGCAGCACGGTATTCATTTGCAGCTTTCCAGAAATTCTCCCCAGCCTGTTGCTGGAGATTCTCTGCACCTGCAAAATCACCTTTCTGCTCACTTGCTTTTGCCGCTTGAAGGAATTTCTGCCCTGCTTCAGTAAAAGACTGCTTCATGGCTTCCTTGGTAGCTTCTTCAATCATTCTACGGATTTCTTCCTCAGACATGATGTCCTTCCTCCTCGACTTGATAGATACTGAACTCTATCTGTTTTTTCTCTTTCGAGTGAATCACTTGATCCCTTCTTGGCTTATCTCCCTGACTTTAGTACACTTCCCTGGGGGAATGCTTTAGTTTGTCAGGAAGAACTCCGCCGTGTCCTTCAATGACGAGCTCATAACCGCGTCCGAGTGTTGCACCACTCGCACTACTGAATCCCGCTTTTGAAATCCCTCTAGCGGCTCGTTCAGAAGCCCTCCTATGAATCAAACTCACACCACTGGGGCATGATAGGATTAGCTTCTTCTGAGCGTCATCAACTTTCAGGTTAATCTCTGTACCGGGCTGGCCGGCACATTCATGAAATTGGCTATCTCGATATTCTAGAAATTTCATCGAACTGTCCCTTCTAATTCGAATTCTGTTCGTTCTCTGAATCAGGCACATATTAGCGTTGTCGGGATGGAATCATTTGACAATGAAGGGGATAAAAAGAAGAAGAATGTGAGTTCCGTGTCAATTCATGACAACAGAACCCACTTATCTATACATAGAAACTGAGATTTCTATAATCAGTCTGGCGGCGGTGGAGGTGGAGGAGTGTCGTCTAACTTCGTATCAACAGGAGTTAGAACGGAATCACGCTTTTTCTTAGTGTTTATGAAACCACAAACAACAAAGACTACACCAAGTACTGCCAAAACTGCTCCGATGATCTGATCATATCCAGCAATGAGTACAATATTCATTGTTGGAAGCAAAACCATCACAGCGCCAGCAATAATCATAAGAACGCCCAAGCAAATTGGCCCAGAGCGCACATATTCTCTATAGGTGAGATATGACATTATTTGATCTCCCTGACCATGACCTGTTGGAACAAGTCTGGTACATCAATAGATGCAATGCGCATAGCAATTTAACATTATTGCGTTGTTAAGTATCTAGCATCACAAAGATAAAATCGAGTTACTGGTCGAATGACATTGTGACAATACAGCCTGTAGAGGATGTATTCACACCAATTGTCAGATCAGTAACTTGCTCGACCTTGCGAGCAATCATCTCATGAAATGCACATGGAAAACCTTTGGGAAGCTTTGTGCCATCTGGATCAACCTCTCGTGCAGCTTTAAGAAACTCACAGCCTTGGGTTTCGATAGAAATGTTGAGTGTGCCCGTTTTTGGTTGCTGACTATCACTAGAACAGCTAAAAATCATCTCTCCGAACTTTGTTGGTAACATCATTGAATCTTCGATATCAATCCACATACGCACTAAATCATCAGCAACTCTTTCAAACATTGCCTCAAGATGACCCTTAGGTAAGCTGGCACCATAAACGGCAATCTCATTAATCATAATACCATGTGACTCAGTAATGTATCGCCAAGCATTCTTGCCTACTTGTGGAGTAATCGAGGGCAAGCGACCAATGGGAAAGTGCGGAAGCTCCGAGGAGGTTTCCACAATAACACCAGTATCCGATTCAGCTGTGGTCGAACTACCTTCTGTGATGTATTCTTCTCCATCATCACGAAAGAGATCTGGCACTTCATAGTTTGGAGCAACTCCTGATTGCTGATATTGTCTAGAAAATTGCATTAAGCGACCTGCACAAGTAGCAACTGCATGGCGACTTAGTCCTTCAACTCGGATGTGACCGTAAATAACACCCACAAAATTCTCTAAATCCAATTCAGGTATCGTTTTCTCGGCGAGTATCTTCTTGCCTCGTACTACTCTGCATGCCCACATCTCATCCATAACTCCCGCTTGAGCAGAGAAACTAGTGTGTGTTATTGATACAATCGGTGATATTGGGTAAAATGCTCCCATGATAACTTCCTCGGTCGGTCTGAATATCATAGATGCGCCTGAAAAGCATATCGTGAATGTAGGGGAGATTAACTCATTCCAATTGGACCCTTAATGTAATGATGGAATATGGGTCTACAGACATGGAAACCTCCCGTCCCTGAAATCCTACCTCACCAATCTCGTTTTCCAATAAATCAACAAGAATGGCGCTTCGAACATTTCGTGCAAATCTGATAGTGCTCATACCTCGGATGCCAGAAATTTCATAGAACCTTAGAATGTACTCTGATTCCACATTGGTAGGCTTGAAGCAAGAGAGCTCAAGTTCAGTTCCTTCTACGACAAGCAAAGATTGCTCATGTGGCTTTTCCGCAACACCTCCTTTCAGAGAGTAGCCAATAAGGGGCAGTCTGTGCTCAGCAGATCTACGATGAACGCGACCACTATTCCAATCAGCTACATGAGGAAGGAAAGCCAGTTTGTAGCGATGAGCATCATTCTCGGATGCTCGTGGAGTTTCTATAACATCATCATCAATGCCATGAGACAGATGTCCGACACTCCTCAGCAACGTCGTGCTTAGAACACCATCATGAAATTCAAACTCATGTAAGCCAATTGTGGAAATGCAAAAACCTGATTCGGGACCAGAAGCATCAACCCAATCAAGAGCATTGAAGGTTCCATTTCCATGATCTACAAAATCAGATTGGCTACTACTTGAGATTGGTCTACGCTCCACCATGAATTGTGAGCCAGTATGAACTTCCGGTGCGAATACTTGTAGTGGAATGTCGTATCTAACTCTGCGATTAAGACCTTTGAAATCTATTTCAAGTTCTATGTCGACTCTTCGCATTTTTCTATACATCGCAATTCTCTGGATGAATTCTGAACAGGCAATTGTATTTCGAATTTCAGCCACGGTCCTCACGGGGCCTGATTCAATTATTGTAATTTTTCCAGGACTTCGTAATGACGATATTCTTGATTCAGTGCTTGCCAAAGCTGATGGGGAGTAGCGATAGAGGTCACCCACATCAGTATCCATTGTAATTGTGGTACAGCCTTGAGCAATCATCTCGGTATGCGCAGTCTTGTCAAACAAGCGGGTTATACCTCCGCTAAATTCGTTGAATTCCAGTACGAATTCTCCTGATTCTATCCAGTTCCTACCGGACCGCAAGTCAGTTTCGAAGTCAGGAGGAGAGTCAATCCTTCGGACAGCATAGATTTTCCGCCCCAAAGACGGCATATCTTCAGCTAGAAAAACTATCTCTATAGACGCAGAATCTGAATTGTCGCTTACAATCTGATAAGGAATGGAATCTCCTGATGAATCGATAACCTCAAAATATTCGCCTTCCAGCATTAGTGTGTCTATAGCTATTCTCGCGATGTCGGTGCGTACCCAAGGAACCGGATTCGAAACAATGATAGAAACACCAAGGTCATTGCTTGAGAGCCCTACGATTGAAGATGCCATTGCTAGCTCTAGCAACTCCTCAGCCATTTCCAGAGCTTGGTTGTACCTTCGAACAGCCAATCGGTAAGCATCGTCAGAAATTGTGCCTCGAATAATATTGTGATCCTGATTGAATAGGAGCATTTTCCAAATGTTGCCAAGATTCTGATTCTGTGCGTGGTTTCTATTCAGCGAGAGATACAACTCACACAGATAGAGTAAGGTTTCCAGACGACGGTTGAGAATCTTTAGTTTAATGCGAGAACTAAGCCCTCCTGACCGCATTGCGGCAAAGCGGCCGCTTGACAACTCACCAGAAATTACTGGCAAATTAGTTTGCACGGTTTTTAGTTTCTCTGTAAACTCGCGAGGTGTAGATATGGATGCTCTTGTTTCTGGAAAAGTTTCATTCCACCTTGATACGATATCTGCAAGATGTGGTGGAGGAGGTACAAGTTCGCCACCAACAGGCAGGAAAATATTATGTGAAGCACTTTGTGGACCAGCAAGTTCAATTATGCGAAGCAGATTTGAGAAAGCCTCTTGGCTATTTTCAGATAGCCATGCGGCAGAATCATAACCTTGTGATAGCCATATAGCATTAACACGACTTCCATCAGGTCCACGCCATACAAATTCTGTGGCTGATTTCTGAGATTTTCCTCTCCAGAAGAAATAGGAGTCGATACCAACTTGTCGAAGGATTTGAGGCATTTGGGCGCAGTGTCCAGCTGAGTCAATAGCCCATCCCGTCTTAACCGAGACCCCAAGCTCTCTTCTGATATATTCGTTTCCGACCAGAAACTGACGAATCAGAGATTCACCAGTGGGTATCAGCAAATCAGGCATAACATAGGTTCCACCTACAATCTCAATCCGCCCTTCAAGGACCATCTGATGAAGAGTATCCCAGTAGTTTGGGAATAATCGCCTAAATCCTTCGAGAAGCGTAACTTGATCTAGAGAGAACTTATGTAAGGGATTGACATCCAGATAATCCAAGACGCTTTTGACATTCCATGCGACAATGCTAATATTGTGTTCATAGGATTGAGCTCGCGCATTGTCAAAGTGTAAGAATGGACATAATGTTACAGTCCAGCGGTTTCCCATCTCTTCTCACCTAATTTCCGGATTAACAGTCCGTGCTAAAAGAGAGGTTTCGACCCATCCTTAAAGGGATATGTTGTACCTTAGGATGGGTCGATTCTTGGATAATCACATATACTGAGGGAGAATGTCGGTCTTCTTATCGGGCTGACGCTTCTTAACGCTTTCAGCCATTTGGAGGAATCTTTTTGCATCCTCCTCGGATATGGTTGGACTAACTTCATCTAAAGCTGCTTTGAAATGCGCCATCGATACAGGCTTTGATTTCCAATCATCTCGTACAGCAGCCATCGCAGCCTCACGAGTAAGACCCTCAATATCCGCACCTGAGAAACCAGCAGTGAGTTCAGCGATCTTCTCCAAATCGACATCATCCGCAAGTGGCATTTTCTTTGTATGGACTTTCAGAATTGCCAAACGAGCCTCTTGATCGGGTGGCGGAACAAAAACAACTGCATCGAATCTACCTGGACGCAGAACTGCTGGATCCAATATATCGGCTCTATTCGTCGCTCCTATTACCAATACGTTTTGGAGCGACTGCATACCATCTAGTTCAGCTAAGAATTGATTCACAATTCTCTTGGTAACACCGGTGTCGTCCTTTTGGGTTCTAGATGACATTACTGCATCAATCTCATCAAAGAAGAGAATACATGGTGCCGTCTGCCTTGCTTTCTTGAATATCTCTCGTACAGCCTTTTCGGACTCTCCCACATATTTATTGAAAATCTCTGGTCCGCGCACTGAGATGAAGTTGGCCTCGCTCTCAGTAGCGACCGCCTTTGCAAGTAGTGTCTTGCCTGTCCCAGGAGGACCAAAGAGAAGAACACCTTTTGGAGATCTAATACCCATTTCTTCGAACACTTCAGGATGTTTTAGTGGGGCTTCAATTGCCTCGCGCAATTGGGATTTAATCTTCTGTAGGCCGCCAATATCATCCCATTTGATGTTTGGCCGTTCTACAAGAACCTCTCGAAGTGCAGAAGGAGATATTTCCGCCATCGCCATATCGAAATCAAGCTGAGTAACAAAGAGGCTGTTTAACACATCAGGAGGAATGTCCCCACTTTCTGGATCCTGGTGTGGTAGAGCTCTTCTTAGAGTATGCATTGCAGCCTCTCTTGCCAAGGCTGCTAAATCTGCGCCAACGAATCCATGAGTTATTCCTGCAAGTTTTGTCAAATCAATTTCCTCTGAAAGAGGCATAGATCTTGTGTGAATCTGGAGGATTTCTAGACGGCCGGTCTTGTCTGGAACGCCAACCTCTATTTCTCTATCAAAACGACCGGGACGGCGAAGTGCTTCATCGATATCATCAACTCGATTTGTTGCGCCAATTACAATAACCTGTCCTCTACCTGCCAACCCATCCATAAGCGAAAGGAGCTGTGCAACCACTCTTCGTTCAACTTCTCCTGTGACTTCAGCCCTTTTGGGAGCGATGCTATCCAGTTCATCTATGAAAACAATACTTGGTGCATTCTTGCTTGCTTCCTCAAAGGTCTCTCTAAGTTTTTGTTCGGACTCACCATAGAATTTGGACATGATTTCAGGACCATTAATGGCCTTGAAGGTAGCACCTGATTCGTTGGCTACTGCCTGAGCAATGAGGGTCTTTCCAGTGCCAGGAGGGCCATGCAATAACACTCCTTTGGGCGGTGCAATTCCAAGTCTCTTGAACAGCTCTGGTGACTTTATCGGAAGCTCAATCATTTCCCTGATTTTCTGAAGCTCCTTACCTAGACCACCTATATCCTCGTAGGTCACCTGGGGAACACTCAGCTCCTCAGGGCCAATGGGTTCAGTTCTAATTTCAACCTGTGTAGCTGGAGTAATCCGTACATGCTTGCTTGGACTGACTGCAGTAACGGTAAATTGGAGTCCCTTTCCTATTGAGGAGATGAGAATAATATCTCCCCGGGTTACTGGCTTGTTGACAATTTGCTGCTTGACATACTGATCAAATCCACCTTGAAATCTTATCTGCTGACTCGGAGCTAATGTGATTTTGTTGGCTTCAGATAATTCTACTTTACTAACCTCAACAACTTCTCCAAGTCTGGCGCCGGAATTTGCGCGAATAAGACCATCCATTCGCACCATATCAAGAACTTCATCTTCTTGTAAACCGGGCCATGCTACTGCAACAGTTTCCTTTTGTGCCTT
>CAYMLT010000036.1:0-17210 GCA_964391265.1 uncultured archaeon | reverse complement strand
AAACTGAAAGATAATCTAAGTCATATGAATCCCCAATGGAATCTTGCTATTCGTGAAGTTAGCATTGGTGAATACGAACAGATGATGAATGAGTATGTTTCCGCTTACCCTCTTTTGGTGTCTGTTGTTCACGGCTTTCGAATTTTTATTTCAATATTCCTTGCAGTTGTTTGTTTAATCGTTCCATATTCAATGAGTCAACTATCCCTAGATATCCTGGTCCTTTCACCTGCTGTCTTCGGTGCCTCCATTATTCCTCTGGGTATTTCTCTAACTGCCTCTCTTCTACCAGCAATGCCTGGACCGCTAAACGATGAGTTTCCCGTCTATAGGGCGGCTCCTTTGAGAAAAGCGCTCACATTTTTGACACATATCCCCGGTCTATATTGGTGTGGAATTAGTATGACAATTGGTGAGTGGGAAGGGTATTATTCCCTTAGAGAACCTACCGTATCAGCGCGGATAGAAGGAATTGAGAGTGTTCTCGCAATAATGTTTGAGATAGATGATAAAGGACACCTACTCCAAATGAAATTCAAGAATGAGAGTGACCATCAAGAGTTTCCAATGAAAGAGCCAATCGCTAATCCTACCCTTGAAATAATCAAAGATTCAATACGGACCGTTCTCATGTGGTATATGCAAGCATCCAAAGAAACTGACTTCCTACAAGAGGTACTTGATGATTTGGAAAATTGATTAGCAAATAGACACCTTTAATTGGTGTTTTATGGGGAATCTCTTTGTAAGTACATTTGGAGAGGAATTGCTGATGGTTTCACCGAATTGGACAAACAAATGGATTCTAATGTATCTGGCAGGGTTAATGCTTCAAGCGATTATCTATCCTTTTATTGCCATCACAAAACCTGCTTTCCTAGCAAGTCATCCCTATTTCTATGATGTAGTTATTATAGCTCTTGGATCAATAGTGTTTCAAATCATTGGTTTTGGTGTTATAATGAACAAGACCAAAGATATGGATCCTTCCATCTATGGCCAGGGACGTCCCTTCAAACACAAGCTCCGTGAAGAGGACGAGGAAGAAGCCACAAGAAAACCTACCTTTGCTGAATAGAGTTCAGCAAAGGTATTCTGAATTCTACCAAGTGATTGCAGGGAACAGTCTATCTGGTATATGCGGCGGAATAAACCCAGGGAACCATATATCCATGAATGGAAGGTATGGTGCCACTAGTAATACAACAATCACCACAATGGCAAATGTGAGAGTATGTATGGCATTGACATAGGAATAATATGGTCTTATGTATGCATAGAAAGCGAAAGCTGGAATCGCCAAGGCTGCCATTGCAAGTATCTCTACAGGTGTGAAGAAGAAGAACATAGAGATTGGCCACAAGAAGTAGAATATTGCAGTAATCTTCTCACTGGATGTTTCATGGTGCGCAATCTTATGTATCCCATCAACACCTTGACTTAGGAAGAATACAGGGATCAGTAGCCACCATTGAAGGCCAACAAAGAATACTGCACCAGCATAGAATAGGAGGTCTCCAAGACTCTCGAATCTTTCCCAGAGCGGATTTCGGCTGAAATATTCAGTAGCCTCAGTCATGAAGTACCCGATCATTTGCATGAGAACAAGCCAAGGCAAGAAGAAAAATGAAATCACTATCATTGCAACCGCAGCTTTGGGTAGCTCCGGTATTTTTCCTTCGTGATAGTTGTCGAGAGGATAAATTCCATGTAGTGTAATGGCGGTAAATAGTGCCAAGATTCCACTGGGGATAAAGAACAAAGGTTGTAGAAGAAGACTCAATGGACCTAGAAATGCATATACGTTTCCGGTCAACGATTCAGGTAGTAAATACCAAACAGCAAAAACAACCAGAAGTTCAGGAACTAACATCTTCATTCGATAGTCTTGAATGAACTTCATAATTGGACCTGGTTCTTTGTTGCTCTCTATCTCCAAAGCAGACACCAACCTGTGTAATGACCTCGCCCATCTTGTTCGCTCTCTTAAGGGTTACCTTCATGCATCTCTTAGTTTAAGAACTCAGAGAAGTGATTTGAATAACGCATTCATAATTCCAGGATATTTTGTATCGCCATTGTGGATCTCTCTGGAAACTTCAGGACTTGCTCCTGATAGGCCACATTGTGTTGAAACCATGGCGTTTGACTGAAGTAGTGATAGGTCCACGCCAGATTTCTGAAGCAATCTAAGAGTCCTCAGCAGCGATTCTTCAAATACTTTCAAGACTCCCACATCATATGGCCCATCCGTATTGGGAAGCACACCAAGAGCGATAGCTCCACCTGCCTCAACGAAGTTGTTCACAAGTTCGGCTTGCTCAGAATCAATGTCCGGGGGATATGCTACCATATCCAAATGTGCTATCTTAGGTTTGCTTTCCCATAATAGATGGATACCTTCTGATTTAAGAATTCTCCAATCGTAGCAATAGTGATAGATTGGAACGATTTCCTCTGGCAAAATCTGGTCAGTTACTCCCATTACCTGTTTGGGAACCAATCCCGGCGCTTTTCCATTATCAATCAGGTCAATCACAAATCCCATCGCCGGGTCGTCCAAACAAACCATGAGAGTCTCCACAGAATTCTTGAAATGTTCAACATATCCCTTGGAAACTCTCGACATTAGAGAAGAGAAGAATCTGAACATTTGTGGTGTGAGCTGCTGGTTACCACTTGAATCTCTTATACTATAGCACATCGAAGCCGGAGCAGTAAGCTGGGTTTTCAAGTATCTGAATGGCCCTTTCTTTATGATATCATAGAGTGTATGATAATGGGACCTTTGTGGAATCAGAGAATCTGTTTCTTGAATCATATCTCCAAAGGTGTCCCTATCCACATCGAATATGAATGTGCCTTCCTTTTCGAAATTATCAAGCAGTGCAGCAAATTGACGTATCATATCTTCTTCCTGAATAGATGGCGTTTGATATGTATAGGGTAGTCTTAGGTTCAGCACGTATTCCATTGCTTCATTGATTTTAGTTTCAACTAAGCTGCCTACTCCCAGGAAATGACCCACTAGTTCTGAAGGAAGAAGAGATTGCGCCACTATTTCTTCCCCCTTGGGGATTCTGCCTTCCTCTTTATTACTCGGTTACATGACATGATTGCAGGGCATCCAAGGCAATCTTCGTGAACATCTGCAGCAGATTGATCTCCGTACATTAGCACTTGTTCTGCAACAGAGGATACCTGTGTTAATTCTTCATCTTGAACTTTGGAACCCAGTTTAGTACAATGGCACTTGAATTCCTGCATTGCCTCGATAAACTCATCAATATCTCCTAAAATAACAGCTGCGGTCGGTCCTACGCGTTTGACAATATATTTGTTGACTTCCGGAAGCATCAGCAAATCTTCTAGCTCCTTTTCGTTCTCGGTTTCAAACAGGGTGACTTCAGATACAGATGCAAAAGTGGTTTGCGATGTCCAATCTTTGATGGACCTCTTCACATTCGCAGGTATTGGTTTTGAACTCTCGGCTTCGAGAAACTCTATGATGTCCTTCTCTCTGAATCCGAGCTCAACTGCATTGAATATTGACGCCTCAGTTAACCTGAACTTGCTAACCACATCTGTTCGAACAGGCTCAGAAATAAGCATCAGCTGATATAGCTTGTAGTAGTTCATCTCAGCTGTGAACACGGTAACCTCAAAATTCGGTAGAACAATGAATGACTCTTGTTTATGTGAAATGGTACCTTGTTTTCCAGTAATTACAGATTCTCCGACACTAGTTAGACGAACACCAAGAAGGTTCTTTCCTTTGTATGCTCCTTCAACTAGTCCCAAGAGAATTGGTGTTTCAAGAGCTAAGCCAACCCTTTCTTCGGTTATTTGAATCCACTTTAGTGGCTGGCCATCAATGAACAATTCACTTCGTATCCATTGTCGCATTTCTGGAACGCTAATCCATTCTTCAGAATTACTCTCTCTCAAGCGGCAAATCACTAGATTAAGTGTATATTCAGTTGGTTGATCAGGAGTGGCCCAAATTGCTCTGGTTCTGCCAACTGCTGAAAGGAGAATCCTTTTCGAAACAATATCCTGTTTTCCTGCAAACAGGGTCTGAACCTTACCTGGTGTTACTCTGTCCTTATCTACGATTTCATAAGCAGCTGCTTTCCGTGCAATGCGTTGCACTAGTTCAAATCTATCATCAGTTGAATTTGACATCGCCATTTTGATATGGTCTATCTCTCGTTTGGGAAATTCCCATGAGCTGGTCATTTTAACCTCATTCTTAGCAAGGTATGATGTAAGGAGTAACGTATCAATGAGCAATGTGTCACGTTCGTTAACAATATTCTTTGCCTTTTTTGGTTTCTCTAATGTCAATTCCGGCTTACTTGAAAAAAACTTTTTGAGATGTGGAAGGAAAAACTCAAGGATTTTGAATTCTGCAACTTCTCTACCATACTCGGTCAATCGAGACATCATTCTGCGAATGATAATTCCTTTCTTTCTCAAATCCCTCTCAGTCTGGTTGAGTTGGCCGTAACTGTAAATTTTCCTGAATGGCTTAAGTCTATCATAGCTCATAGCCCCACCATTCAGGGTCAAAATTCCAAGGAGATCAGCTTCAGCTTCGCCAAATGTTGCGAAGATTCTATCTCGCGCTTCCTTGGTCTTCATTCTTTTTGCAAGTAGCTGCGTCAATTGCGTACCGGATGTGCTACCGCTAACGTCAATCCCCCAATACTGACAAGCAACTAGAAGGTCCTCTCTAAAAATATGCTCCAATTCTTTCTCGAGAGTTTCTTTTGCCATATTCAATCCTTCTTCAAATGAAACTTTTGTAAACATGCGCGCAGCTATAATATGTTTATGACCTTTTTTATTGCGGTTGTCTGGTTAGTGCTGAATTCTTGTTGATAGGGTCAAGCTTATTTTGAACTCTATTTACAGAATCTTGGTGTGAAATGTGGAGCCCGTTCTCTGGAGCATAAAATATCGACCTGCGACATGGAAAGAATTCTTTGGTCAGAAAGAAGCTATCCAACAACTCCAGAATCATGTTGCTTCAACAACCATTCCCCATTTCATTTTCGTTGGCCCATCAGGTACTGGCAAAACCACAGCAGCGAATTTATTCGCCAAGGAAGTCCTTGGAGATGCATATACCTCCAATTTCAAATTACTGAATGTGCGTGACATACGTTCCTACTCAATATCTGATGCAAAGCGGAACATGAGCGCTCTAGCTAAGCTGGATCGGTCAAAGAGGACAGAATTGGATGAATACATGTCTGTTGTGTTTCGGGAAGCAAAGGCTGCAAGAAGTGCGAAGGGTGTATCTCGCGATCCTAATCGAAGCCAGCTTCTGCACCAAGCTATACACCTTTTTGCTTCTACTATTACCATCGCGGATGATCTTGTCAAATTACTAGTGTTAGATGAATCTGAAGCACTCGATTCCAACATGCTTCAGGCTCTACGACGAACAATGGAGATTTATTCGAAAGCTTGTAGATTCATCTTAGTGACCACTTCAATGTCAGGATGGAACCCCGCAATTGCCTCCCGATCAATGGTCATTAAATTTCCGGCATTAAAGGATGAAGATATTGAAGGATACCTTACCAAAATAGCAGAGACGGAAAATGTTTCCATTGATTCACTGGGAATGAATTCAATAATTCGCGAGTCCGGTGGAGATATGCGTAGGGCTATCGACATTCTTCAAATCTGCGCTGCAACAGGTAAGAATGTCACTGAAGATTTGGTTCACAAACATTCTGACACGGTCCTTGTTTCAGGAGTTAGAACTATGGTTAGTGATGCTATAAGCGGCAATTATTTATCTGCGAGAAAAGAACTGCGGAATCTTCTTGCTTTGGAGCTATACTCCGCAACAGAAGTTGTGGTGCAGATTCAAAGAGAAATCGCAAAAAGGCCTCTTGATGGCAAGACGATGTATCATCTCTTTGATAGGATTTCAGAAATAGATTATAGGATAATACAGGGAAAAAATCCCCATATTCACCTAATGGCATTGCTCGCTTCTCTCGGAAGGCTCTCTGAAACAAAGGTTTAGTATAGCGGATCTATGTCTGAATTGACTGTTGAATCTCGACTCAGCAATTCCGCTTGATTTGGGCTTAATTTCTGTGTTCCATATAGAAACTCTGCTGTGATTGTGTCGCCACTTACAGAAATCAGTTCATTCTCTCGAGCAATCGCCAGCAATTTGCGAATTGTAGTAGGGGTGCCATAGCGCCAAATGAAAGCTAAATGATACACTGCATTATTAATTTCTGTAGTATCGCCCAATTTCCTAAAAAGATGGACCAACATGAGAAGGATGTTTTTTCCTTTCATGCGGTACACGTATTGGCTCTGTATAAGTATCTATTCCATCATTGTTTATCTATGACAGAGGAAAGGCTAACTCAATTAAAATCGAGTGGGTACGATACTCAAGCTGATTGTGCTAGCTGTCCAGCATTTCTGCGATCTCACTCTGCTGATTTCTTATTTCATTGCCTTCAACAATCAGCTTAATCAGATTCTGCTGGTATTCTTCCTCTGAAATCCATCCTTGACTTCGCGATTCGTCGAGCTCAAACCGTTTGGACCGAATCTCGATGAATGCTTTATCTAGAGCGGCTTTACGAATTCTCATGAACATCGGATTATGACCTGCGTTATTCTCCCGGCGATTCATTTCCACCAACTGTTACAGCTCCGCAGTATATTATTATATATTATAAGAAATTATACCTTCATATAAACAATGTGGGGGTGTCCAATTCAACACTTAATATCGTTTTGAGGGGAGAAGCAATAGATTATTTTGATGGTAATGCAATCCAGACTGGGTTGTTTACTTGCAATTGGAAGATATGCTTGTAAAAGGAAGGGATCTTTACAAAACTGGGATAGCTCCTTTGGATGCTGAAGCGCCCGATGGATTCCCTACTAACTCGTTCGGAGTTATAAGAGGTCCCGGAGGAGGGGGGAAATCCGTTTTGCTCAACCAGATGTCGAGATATGCGATGGAATCTGGCAAGAGAGTAATCTACGTTTGTTTCGAAGACACTCCTGTATCAGTACTTCAGAATCTGTGCTATTTGGGATGGGATTATGCGAAGATGCTGAAGGCAGACTTGATTGATCTAGTTGATTGTTTCTCAAATCAAATCCTTCGAAAGACAGCGACATATGACCATACAATCTTGGTTCGCGACCCTACTGAGCCCGACCAAATTAGTGATGCCATTCAGGGATTGATATCAAATGGTGGGCACCCGGAGGTCGGAGGTATTTTTATCGATAGCATTACTGAGCTTTTTCTGCAATCTCATCCTTTCAAAGCAGTTAATGCTCTGAAAGCATGGAGGGCGACTTTTTGCAAAGATCTCTATATTCCGTGTTGGGCAACATATCACACAGGCTTACAGCAGTTTGCGGCGTATGACGATATGATTACCTACAGCAGCGACATTATTATCGATACAAGGCACGAACCCGTTTTTGAGAACGCTGGAGTCCTAATCAAACAATTCAGAATTACAAAGGTCAAGGGTGCAGGACACAACCCTATGTGGGTAACTTTTGGCGTTGATCAGTCTGGAATTAAGCGTGTGACATTAGATGAGATGAAATCTATCGCCAGAAAGATTTCCAAATATGAGGCTGTAGATCCTAAAGAAGAGTAGATCAGAAAAAGCTCTCGGGAGTTCTTCTCCAAATTTCCTCTTCAGCTGATGCGATTACATATTGATATCCTTGTTCTGTGAGGAAAAGTTGTCTTTTAGCTGCGAAGTCCATATCGCGTGAATCCCTTGTTATGATAGAATAGAATCTTGCAAAGCTACCATCCGTCTTGGGTCTAAGGATACGACCTAATCTCTGTGCCTCTTCTTGACGAGACCCGAATGTTCCTGATACTTGGATTGCTACATTCGCATCTGGAAGGTCAAGGGCAAAGTTTGCAACCTTGGACACAACAAGTATCTTCTCTCGTCCCTCTCTAAATGCCTCGTAGAGCTCTTGGCGCTCATCGTTATGAGTCTTCCCTGTAATCAATGGAGCTCCAATCTCTTCAGCTATTATCTTCAATTGGTCCAGGTACATACCAATCACGAGAATATTGTCTTCCTTGTGATAGTCTACTAGCTCATTGATTAGTTTTAGTTTTATTGGGTTTTCCGCTGCCAAACGATACTTCTTTCTATCCTCCGCAACGGCATACTTTCTCCGTAACTTATCTGGCAAATCTATCCTGATTTCATAACAAATCGCTGTTGCAATCCATCCTTGAGTTTCCAACAATTTCCAAGGCATATCAAATCTCTTTGGACCGATTAGACTAAAAACATCCTCCTCTCGGCCATCTTCTCTAACCAGGGTTGCTGTTAAACCTAGACGTCTTGTAGCCTGGATGGCGGCAGTAACTCGAAAAACTGGGGCTGGCAGCAAGTGGACCTCATCGTATATAATCAGGCCCCAGTTTCGTTCATCGAAAATTCTAAAGTGCTCGAACTCATCTTCTCTCGATTTTCTCCAAGTTAGAATCTGATAAGTTGCGACCGTAACTGGTTTTACTGTTTTTTCTGCCCCCGTGTATTCCCCAATCTGATCTGCAGTAAGAGTTGTTTTGTCAATTAACTCTTTAATCCATTGCCTTACTGCGACAACGTTTGGACATAGGATAATCGTAGATGTTTGCAGTTTGTGCATTACTCCGATTCCGACCATTGTTTTTCCTGCTCCGCAGGGCAGAACTATAACTCCCGAACCGCCTCTCACACCTCCCCCTGCATGAAATGTGGCAACTGATTCCTTTTGATATCCCCGTAAACTAAAAGGATGGCCTTCGAGAGTGGTCGTTCTCAGCTCAAAGGGCAAGGCTTCTCCTTCAGCGTATCCCGCCAGGTCTTCAACAGGATGTCCCAATTGCAGTAAAACGTGTTTGATGAATCCTCTTTGGATTGGTTCAATTAGAAATGTCCTTTCGTCAACTTCTTCGATAATGTATTCCATGACCTTGCTATTTTGGGCCATCTCTGTTGCTAGGTCTGCATCCTCAAACTGAAGGAGCATATCGTCCCCTTCAGAGAATAGGGTGATCTTCCCATAGCGACTCATATATTCTATTATTTCTCTGGATACATTGCTTGGTATGGGGTACTTTGCGAACTCCTCTAACGAGTCAATTACATCCCTTGCTGATATGCCAATTGCCGCGGCATTCCAAAGACTTAGTGGCGACACTCTGTACGTATGCACATACTCCGGACTTTTAACCAATTCCGCAAAGCGAGCAAGCGAGTCTCTTGCTTCTTCATACCTGGGATTATCCACTTCTAGAAGAACTGACTTGTCAGATTGAACTATTAAGGGATTCATTGGGTTCGCCATGCTAGTACCTCGTTGCAGTTGACTTGTTATCTATTGGTAATGATTCATGCGACATATGGGATTCGGGCCTACGCGAAATTAGCTAGTGATAAATGCTTCTGTCTGTTCACTGTTTTATGCACCGATAATCACATGTTTCGTCAAATTCGAGCAAAAACGCACAGTGTGACTTATAACTGATAATGGAGTTGCAAAATGAAACTAACAAACCTGGAAGGTAATGATTGTGGAGTCAAAGAGATTGATTGTGGTCGTGCTGATCATGAGTGTGTTAGTCGTTAGTGCAACAGGAGCGACACTGCTATTAAACACACCTGCTAATCCACCTACTAATGAGACAACAACTGAAACAACTACCAGCAATCCGCAAGACAATCCCACACTCTATATGTTTAGAGATCAAGATCTATTGAACTACAGTTTTTCTGCTCCCAATTGGGAATTTCCTGGAATCGATGGGACAAATCGCACCATCTCTCAATATGCAGGAAAGTGGCTTGTGCTGGATTTCTTTGCAACATGGTGTTATTATTGTAAATTGCAAAACCCTGCAATGGTTAAGTTGCACGACAAGTATTCTAGCAATGTACTTCAGATTCTTCATATTACCACTTCACTAGGTGATTCTCAGGCAATGCTAGAGGATTATGCTGATGAACATGGTATCACCTGGCCTATCGTTTATGGGACCGATGATGTTGCAGCTGATTATTTCAGGATAATTGGAATCCCAACAACTGCTGTTATTGATCCTAATGGAATAATACGGTGGATTAATGAGGGTACTTGGAGTTTTGATGATTTGAATTCAACAATAAGTGCTTTGATGGGGCAGGAGTAGTTTAGTAATCAATGTTTATCGAACAATTCGTAGAGGTAGCAATACAACTCGGTGCAATGTTCTCTATGGGTTTCTATGTTGCCACTTCTCCTTGTCTATTTCCATTATTGCCTCTATTCCTAATTCGAAATCTACAATCCGAAACTAGTAGGTCCAAAAGCGTACTAGTAACAAGTGTCCTGATTCTTGGAATTCTCTCATCTCTTGCAGTTTTTGCGATTATTGCTGGTTATATTGGTCTTTACATTATCAGCTATTATACATACATCCAAGCTGTACTCGGGGGAATAATCGTCTTTCTTGGAATTGTGACAATTTCCCATAGGCTCAGAGAAGCACTAAGAATAACACGCCTTTCTATGTCTGATCCTGGAAATCCTACAAGCTTGATGGGTGTTTTTGGAGTGGGCTTTAGTTATTCGCTGTTAGCAGCACCTTGTACCGCTTCTGTTCTTTTCGCACTTCCTCTATTATTTAGTGCCCAATCAAATCTGCTTGTGGTCTTCTTGATGTTTCTATTGCTTTGCATTGGTGTATCGATTCCATATTTGGCAATCGCACTGGTGACTGGTGAAGCCAGAGATCGTATGGCAACTCGTCTCTCTAACTCAGCGCAGATTGTCGAGATGATTGTGGGCACCTTGTTAATCGCTCTTGGCATATTATTGATTTTACCTGTATTTGGCATAGTCATTTTGTGATTATTAATTCAGGTCCGTTTCTTCCGTCTACCCAACACGGACCTTTGTTGGAAACACATCCTCAAGATGAATTCCCGTTTGATGCAATACATGTTAAAACCGAACTGGCGTACTCCCAATCACTTAAATAGCTAAATTCAGAAGCCCGATTCAAGTCAGCAATTAATGACAGTCAATGGAGGTGCAGAAGAAACATGAAGCTAATAAAACTGGATGACTATTTTTCAAGGGTCTGCACTGAGGCTGTCTGAAGCGCCTATGGTTCTTCTGCTTCTTTGTATCTGAAAGTCAATTTACACGTCGTGACTTGATATTCATCGAAAGGCAGTAGCAGTCTGTAGGTCTCTTGTTCTCAACAATCAATTTTGTGCCATTAACGTAAGACGTGTGACTACTCGGTCAATGAGAGTGAACAAGAAAATTGCAAACTAAAACAAAACTCGGAGAGGAAACTATTCCCCAGGGAGGGTGTATATAGTGGGTGCTCCGGTAGAGAAATTCAATCCCCTTAAGCCAAACGCATTGTCACAGAAGCGTGATTCTGCAAGAGCTGCAACCGGGGGAAAGAAGCTAAAGATATCAGAGGTCACTCTAGAGGACGTAAGGCAAGATGCTATGCAGTTTGGATTGGCCACCAATGTCATCTTCCAGATGAAAGCAGGAAAAGAAGCTTCTATCTATCTGGCTGAATGGAAAGGACACCCAATCATTCTGAAGGCTTTTCGTTTCTGGGCTACCTCACAAGCTAGCAAAGAGAGAGGTGTTTATGCTCCCACAAAAATGTCTGCACTTGCCTCGAAAGAGCATGACATGCTATGGGCATGCTTTAATTCTGGGATGAATGTTCCAACACCAATTGGGCGAGTAGGCAATTACCTCACAATGCGTCTAATAGGTGAAGGAATCGAGCCTGCTCCGCAACTTAAGGATGCACATCTTGATGACCCCGATGTTGCATTGGATATGATTCTTGATGAGTATCTCATCATGTATTCAAAGGTGAACTATGTTCATGGTGACCTCAGCAGATACAACATCCTATGGTGGGAAAACAAACCTTGGATCATCGATATGCCTCAAGCTTATCGTGTCGGTCCTTGGACAAATATGAAGAAAGCTGAATCTTTGCTTCGACGTGATATCGTCAATGTGCTTTCATACTTCAAGAGATACCACGATATTCGAAGAGATGTTGATCACATAGTTCAGGTCTTCCTATCCGAGTATGTTCCTGAGAACTTGAGGAACTACGATGAGACCTTTGCTACACCAGAGGAGGTCTTCTTCCATGAGTAGGGTAGAAAAGCATAATCCACTCAAGGCAAGTGCTCTTAGTCGACAGGCTGAGGCACTTCGTGGTGGGAAACCAGGGAAGATTCAATTCAAAGAGCTAACACTGGAGCAAGTAACGAGGAGTGCGATTGAGTTCGGACTTGTAACTGACGTTCTTTATCTGATGAACGCCGGCAAAGAGGCGTCAATCTATCTTGCTATGTGGCATGAACATCCAATCATCCTGAAGGCATACAGACTCTGGTCTTCTCCCCACAAGCTCTCAAAACAAAAGGGGTATATCACAGCAGCTGGCGGAAACAAGACTCGGCTCGTTACTGCATTGATGGAAGATCTTGCTGTAAAGGAGTTTGATATTCTCACCTGGTGTTTCAAAGGTGGTGTCCATGTACCAACACCAATCGGTCGAGTTGGACATTTCCTAACGATGAGGTTCATCGGTGATGGTCTCAACCCTGCACCACAGCTAAAGGATGTAGAGCTTGAAAATCCCGAGCTTGTTCTGGATCAGATTCTAGATGACTATCTCTTGATGTATAGCAAGGTGAACTACACACATGGTGATCTCAGCGCATACAACATATTGTGGTGGAAAGAGCGTCCTTGGATAATCGATATCCCTCAAGGGGATAGAGTGAACAAATGGGCGAAAATGAAGAAGGTAGAACTCATCCTTAGACGGGATATAGCGAACGTACTCAACTACTTTGAGCAATATGATATTTACAAAGATGAAGAGCACATTCTGAAAGTATTCCTAGATGAGTACATACCAGACAATCAGCGATACTATCGCGAATTAGACATTGGAGGCGAGTTACTATGATGCAATTACCAAAAAGCGCAGTCATAGTGTTACGACACTTGGATACCGGAGGACCAATGTGCCCTGTAGATATATGTCAAACGGCGAATCTTGCACCCCGTACGGTGAGTCATGCACTGAAACGTTTGGTGAATGACCGATTGTGCAAGAAGATTCCTAATCTACAGGATATGCGACGTCCATTATATGTTCCTAACTACGAAGCAGTAGAACGTATGATACAGAAGCATGGAATGGATTCAGTGATTGGGTCTCAACTGACATTCATGGTTCAAAGGTAGAATTCCAAGTGACGAATACACTGATGTCTACAAGAATGAATACCGAACACAGGAGTGCACACATGCAGAAGTGTACTCCTGTAAGAATCCAATCAGGAAAAACCATGTCAGATACAGGCAAGCTAGTGGATATGAGGTGTCCCATGTTGGCACGGTTTCAACAAATTACTATTTAGAAAACTGAAAAGCCGTCTTACAGGGCAATACAATAAGTGAGGATGACACTCGGGAAATCCCGGGTCATCTATCCTTGTGGATCGTTCTACTATTGCTACTTATCTGCAATTCTTGTTGATTCTGAAGGCCTGTTTCTAGGTGACCTTTCTCAAAACGACCCGGGAAACACCTGGAATCTTCTTGAGGCTGTCTTCTAATTCTTGAAGAGTTACTACAAGCTGATCTGGAACGAAGTAGCACTCGTAGTAGCATTTCTCGCCACGCAGGCACACTCCAGTTGTAAAGATAATATCACTTAGCTTTGCATCATTGAATGCAAAATTCAGTTGCTTCAAGAAATTGCGTGAGAGATCACTAATCTCTATTCTAAGCAAGTAAATATCATCGCTGGCCACAGGGAAAATCTTCATCACACGATCTTTGTGATGCATAACTGTGAGTGCCGCTTTCTCTTTGATATCGGCTACAAACTCCGCCGGGAACTCGACAGGCTCTCCTGGCCTGAAGTGCAAGATGATTGCTGAGGTTGCACCCTCTCTTTCCGTCACCATCGCTTCTTACGTCCTTTTAGTCCTTATCGCCCTGTAAGGTCTGCGCTTCGATTGTTGTGTTTCTCTCATATTAAGTTATTCTGTTACTACCTACTTAGTGCATGACCTCGGCCATAACCTAAACTCTGCCTGTACTCTAATGAAATACTCCCATTTAGGGCTGTCGCAAGCTATAATTGGCTTCGATTATCTATAGAAAGGGGGCGTAATTATGGACAATCCTCGATTTCGTAGGTCGTTGGGACTATTCCTTGTGGCAATATCGGCGATTTTTTCCTATAACCTATACATCGCAATTCTCGACACCGAAACCGATCTCTATTCACTTCTTCTGACTGTTGTTATTATTTGGAGTTCTCTGTGTTTACCAGAATTAGCTACGGGTATTTGGCTTATAGTACGGGGCGTCGAGGTATCTGAATCAGATGATGTGAGAGGTGATGTCGATCATATCGATATTACCAAGTCTCCGGAATTAGAAATAACTGTCGGCTATATTTGTCCAAACTGTAATCGTAAATTAGGTTCTGATGATATAGTCTGCCCCTATTGCGAATATGTGGTCGTAAGCAATCTACTCTAAATTATGTCCTTGATGTATTTCCCAAGTGTCTACCACCTGATCTCCTTCGGCTACGTACACCTTGTTGAACAGATTGTTTGTTAAGCAGGAATGATTTGGCAGCACTCGTAGTTTTTCATCTAATTTCACCTTTGATAAGAACGAATCTTGGCTAAACACGACCTTTCCATGTTCTTGAGAGAGTCCAGTTATTTTAGATGCTGAATCGAGAGTTCCAGATTCATAATCAGCATAGAATTTTCCAAAACCACAATCTGGTTCAATATGATTTGGACCAACGTCTTTGGAGAGTGCAGTCGCGCCAGCATCAATAACTAACCTATCGTCGTGCCTACTCACGATGCTTGTAAGAAGGGAAAACGAACAGTCTGCGATTCTACATGAGCCTAGCTTCAGCTGAGTATAGTCGAAATACACATAGCTGCCAGGTCGTATCTCTGTTATTTCGGCGGGAATGGCACCATCTAATGTCAACGTCGGGGTAGAACCGATGCTGACAACTTCAGGGTAGAGGTTATTATCCTTCTCTCGCAACTTCTCAGCAAACCGAATCATTGTTTCCTGTTCTTGAAGCGCAATACTTTGAATCTCTGGAATGGTTTTCGCTGAATACGAATGACCTGCATGTGTTAGGATTCCTTTGAAATTAAGCCATCTCATATTTGAAATTGTTTCGACAAGTATGATAGAAGACGGGTCTAATGGGTCAATTCCGGTACGGTGATACCCACAATCCACTTTTACCAACACATTGATTTCTTTCTGACTTTCATGGGCGTTAGTGGAGAGTTTCTGCAAAAGATGTGGATTATCCACTAGAACATTCAGGGTGATGCATCTGTTTAGTTCAGTAGCGATTTTGATTTTGTCATCAGATAGTGGTACCGCATAGGTGATATCATCAAAACCATGATTTGAAAATGCCTTTGCTTCTGACAGCGTTGCTACAGTAATACCTTCTGCTCCTTCATTCCTTTGTAGATTTCCTATCTCAATACATTTGTGCGTCTTGACATGAGGGCGAAGCGAAACATGATTTCTTCTTGCTTTCTTTGCCATACTCGTAATATTCTTCTGAAGAGACTCACGATCCACTACTATCAAAGGAGTCGGGATATCTTGAAGGTTCATAAGAAGAAAGAAGTACCGTCGTGCTATAGAATTTTGTTATGCGCCTTTTGAGGTACGTTTTTTTTCAGGACATCAGATACCATGAATTCTTCATCCTGAATCCACTTGTGTTCTTCCTCATCAAATGCAGCAGGCTCAAGGAGATATCTTGCAGATTCCCTATAATCAAGAAGATAAACGGATAGATTATCCAAATCGGATGACATTCCCGTTATTAGCTTCGAGAGGTGTGATCCCGGCAGCCGAATATACCAGAAGAGCTCCTTATCAGCAGTTCTCATTGTTGATTCGAACGGTACTGGATTTGTGCTGAGTCGTGCTGAGAGTTTGTTCAGATAGTTTTTACTTGCTTGACCAGTTATGACCACTGTATTGTGAACATCAAAAATCGTGGGATCGATGAATGTTCTATACTTTGTGAAACATTCCTCTCGTATTGCCGCATATCTTCTACTGAAGGTTTGTGGTGTGAATTCAACACCTTGAGCACCAAGCAATGTCAAAATTTCTTTATTCTTGCGTCGGGCACTTGTTAGGACCTCGTTTATGAGGTAAATGTCCTTCTTTGTAAGCCACAACAGAGATTTACCCGGGGCGCCTTTTGGTTTTCTCTTTGGAATCTCTGTTCCATCCTTGACAAACCATTGGTCCCAATTGAAGTTCCATGTCATTGTAGACGAGTTCCAATAGTCTTTTCCCGCATTAAGAAACGTATAAACTGGAAGAGTATGATCTGATGCAAGACTCCGATAACCCACGATAATGTTCTTTTCAACAATCTGCTCTAAGAATTCAAGAATTTTGGCTCTCGTTCCTTCTGGGCTCCTGAATTGAAAGAGGATGCCATTTGAAGCGCCGTAGCACCTTGATCTATGTAGAATATATGGATGTTTTACTATTAGCTTCTCTAGCTTTTGAGTTTGTTTCAGTGACTCAGTTTCTACAACAGCACCAAAATACTCGAATCCAAGATTGTGATAGTTCAAGAGGGGGGATACTGTGTAGATCCTTCCTTGCTCTGGATCTTGCATGAACACATTCTGTGGACGCGACCCCTCCAAAATTACTAATCGCTTTGCGATTGTGGGCTTAGATTTGCGAGTCCTTTGTGCAAGCCACTCCAGTGTTGCAAGAGGATTCTCTTGAATTGCGATTAGCAGTTCCAAATCCTCTCGTGTTATCCTTCTGAACCTTCTCCTCTCCTTATGCGATTTTGCTTGGCATTTTAAAGCTGTTTAACAACTATGTTAATAGATGGAGTATCTACTGGAACTTCAGGTGGATCAAAAGTTACCGTATCTTGATTGGAGCCAATGATAGCATTAGTACAATTTGCCTTAACACTGAAATCATACCATCCCGCTTCAGTGACATAGTTAATCCAACCTAGTGTAATTCCAACGCCATTGGGAGTCGTGGTTTGAATACCATAGGTTTTCACTTCTCCTGAA
>CAYMLT010000035.1:0-17232 GCA_964391265.1 uncultured archaeon | reverse complement strand
GTCATCCGCAGAAATCAGAAAAATGAGATTATCCTTTGCCAGAAGCATGAAAACAAGATTTTCGAATTTGATATTCTTGACTCCTTCACCTACAGCAGATTTTCCAAAAGAATAGATAGCACTGATAAAGCTGCTAATCAATAGAGGACTGCTGCCCAATGAATGGCATTCTCCGAAATTCACATCTAGTAAATTTCGACCGGCATCGTCAAGAATAATCAGATTCCGAATCATGCAATGGGAGTGGGTAAATATGGTTAAGTCTTTGTTCATACATACATTTAGCTTCTAATTCTGAAAATAAGATGAAAAGGAGGCGCGAAGCCCCCGTTTCATTCAAGATTACCACACATTGGTCTGAGCATGTTCACGTTCAGCAAGGTCTCGATACAGCACGGCTCTGAATACGAATGAAATTGGCATAGTCACAATTCCAGAAATAATCGACACGATAGAAAGGAGTAGAAACGCTGTTAGAATAGAACCACTACCTAAGAGAACAATCGGAGTAGTAGCTATTCCAACGATACCTCCAATTATTGCTACTACAATTCCAAGAAGAAAAGTACCTGCAAAGATGTGCCAGAATTCTCCTGATGATAGAGCATATCCCCGCTTTATCGTATCAATCGCAGAATGATCTTCAGCAATGACAACGGCACTAGCTGGAGAAAGCCTGACACTCAGGTAGAATCCTATTGGAAGGCCAATAATCATAAGCAACAGTCCATAAAATGCCATCAAGAAGTCAAATGCAAGTGCAGCATAGAGAAGTAGTAGTAAACCGGGCACCATAAACGCTACCATAATAAAACCGGATATCAACTGCACAACAATGATTGTAACAATCCGGCTCATTGCAAATGAAAGACTCTCTCGTGCATCGCCCATCTCTGGAGCACCGTAATTATCTAGTGCCAGCTTGATCACAGCACCGGATACTACAGCAGAAACGACAATTCCAACAATCATGAATGGTATTGCCACAAGAAGATATGATACGTTCGCAGTGTACATAAAGAGGTTCAACACTAGTGTTAGTGGATCAGTGCTGAATGATCCTAATAGTAGCAAAGCGCCTCCATCAAACATGAGCCATAGCACAATTACTTGAAACAAGATGTTAATCGTTATAGGAATAGCTGCAATCATAAGATACGGAATTATCTTACGACTCCAGAGCGTGAACGTTCTTGTTACCAACTCTGTCCAGCTTACCCGAAAATGAGGATTACCTTGAGGAGCTTGTTCAAAGGACGGACCTTCATCATCAAAAACCATTTTCCTACCTCGCTAATAATTACAACTTGTATCCTTAGGATTCATCACTTATAATCCATTGCACAATTAGAGCAAGCTCTATATCGTCCGACGACTGTGAAGAAGATGAAAAGGAGCGTCGAGAAAGTGGACGATTCAAATATCTCAGTTAAGGTGAAGAAACTCAATCCTGATGCCACAATACCCCAGCAGGCCAAACCGGGAGATGCTGCATACGATCTTTACTCGATAGATGACTACCTACTGGCATCTCAATCAAGACTTGCCATCCATACAGGCATAGCAATTGAGATTCCGGTTGGCTATGAGGGGCAAGTTAGACCTAGAAGCGGGTTAGCACTAAAGCAAGGAATTACTGTTGTTAACTCCCCGGGTACGATTGACAGCGGATATAGAGGCGAGGTGGTAGTGATACTTCACAATCTGGGAGATGCTGGCGTCTACATCAAAAAGGGAATGCGTATCGCCCAGCTTGCGATTCGCCCGGTTCCAGAAGTGCGTTTTGAATTGGTTGATGAACTAAGCGGATCAGACAGGGGCGAAGGCGGATTCGGTAGTACGGGCACCTGAAATTCAGAAATCTACTAATACTCGTCACTCATATCTGAACGATTCACGCAAGAGGAGGTCTAATGGATGACAGATTATGATGTAATAGTAGTTGGTGGAGGACCTGCAGGCTCTACGGCAGCAAGAAGATCGGTGCAACAAGGATTGAATGTTTTGCTCCTCGACAAAGAAACCTTTCCTCGTGTGAAACCGTGTGGAGGAGGGTTTACAGATCATGTTGAAAATGCTCTGGATTTTAGTATGGAAGAGGTCGTCCAGCGACGCGCCTATGGTCAGACACTGCACTCCCCCTCAGGAATTGTTGTAGACTGCTCAAGGCCTGAAACTTCCGGTTCACTTGTAATGCGCTCAGAATTCGACCATCTACTTCTCAAGAAAGCAGAAGAAGCAGGAGCCGTGGTGAAGGAGGGAGAAAAAGTGGTCAATGCCTCAGATGACGGAAATCAGGTGACAGTGACCACTGAATCCACGACTTACACAGGTAAGTATCTGGTTGGCGCAGATGGTATCAATAGCGTGGTTGCCAAGAGCCTTGGTTTCTATAAGGGATGGACTGGGGATAGTGCTGCTGTATGTGTCGAGATAGAAGCGGAAGTAGGAGAAGAAGCAGTAAAGAAAATATGTGGAGTTCCCTTCGATGAAGATGGTGTGACCATCCACATCTTTTTTGGTCCTGTCCCATATGGCTATGCATGGTGTTTTCCGAAGCGGTCTATCCTTAGTTTAGGCGCAGGATGTCGACAGGATAAGGCAGATAATCTACGAGGCGTATTCGATGAATGGTTTGAGAAATTCAAGAAGACACACAATATTGATCCGCAGATAATATCAGATACGTCTGCTCGAGTTCCATTCAAGGAACCAGCTAAAACTACCGTCAAGGGACGGACAATCCTAGTAGGAGATGCAGCAGGACTTGTCAACCCGTATGATGCAGAGGGAGTTATCATGGCTGTAAAATCAGGAATTATTGCTGCGCCGGTTCTCCGAGAAGCTGTTGAATCAGCAGATCCTCTCAAATTGAAGCAGTATGAAAAGGGTTGGAAAGCAGAATTCAATGATACGCTTAAGGTCGGCAAGGCTGTTGCCAAGCTTCTATTCAAGAATGAAAAGAATATGGAAACAATCTGTAAACTTGGTGCAGAGGACCCAGTCATGAATGATGTTATTTACAAGATGATATCGGGGCTTGAAAGCTACAAGACACTGTATAGAACCATGCTCAAACGTATTCTCACTAAACATCCAAAAGCTGGATTGTCATTGTATGTATAGTTCAGTGGAGCTTGGATGCCGATACAATTGTTTCTATGAGTGTATCAAATAGAGGGCCATCGCGGTGAAGAATTGGTGTGAGGTACTTCTTCCCTGCACGGAGACTAATGATTTGCATATTTTCTCTGCAAACTGTCAAGAGGACACGAATTGCCTCGGGTGTCCAACCAGTCACATCAATAATGCCTGATGGCGTGAATGACTGTACTATCTGTTCAAATTGCCGTACCATCACTTCACCTGTTACAAATCGACCTACATGCTCTAACTTGAGCCGTTTGGCATCGGATGATATGACAGTTGTATCAAGTGACATATCTTGATGTCTTGACCGGTGCTATTAAGCCCCACATGATTATGCGATTTTCCATTGGGAGGGCGGACATTCGACTTGCTCATCCCGTGGACGCCAGTAGACCACCCACAAACCCTCAGTGTTTCGTGAAATGTGGACATGGTTGTCAATGCTGAGTCGTTTCGCCTTTCGTATTGCGTCAACACTCTGCTCGTACTCCCCATCCAATCTATACACCTTTCCTCCCAAGAATCGCCATTTCTCTGTCTTCATATTCTATCGTGTTGTTCTTCCCTTTTAAGACCCCACACTTCTGGATATGTAGGAATGGTTTTAATCGGAAGCACCCCGAGGCACTTTGCATGGGCCGCTGGTCTAGCCCGGCTATGATCCCGTTATTTCAACGGGATTGTCGACTGATCCCGCATTGACATTTGCCCTCGATTTCCGCGGGCAATCACAAGTGCGGGAATCGCTGGGAATATTGATTTCTTTGTACTGTGACACAATCCTTTTATTTGATATTCAGCCGGGAGAGAGTACAATGGGCCGGTGGTCTAGCCCGGCTATAGTTCCGTTATTAAAACGGGATTGTCGACTGATCCCGCATTGACAGTGCGGGGATCACGTGTTCAAATCACGTCCGGCCCACCACTCGTTTTCTCCGTATTGATGAATTCATTTCCTCCTTATTTTCAACACAGATAGAGCTAAGATAGCAATAATTACAATTACTATTGCTACAGTAGTTGCCAAAGTTGGAAATGTCGCAGGAGTCACTGTTACGATAACCCAATCCATTGTTAGATTATCACCGTAATCATCGACAAATAGAAGATAATTCCAAGTTCCCACACTTAAGCCATCAACACAGATTGTGATGTTTCCGGAATTACCACCAAGGTCACCGCATCCCAAACCCAAAACGGAATTATTCCTCTGGATTGAATAATGAAGTGGGAAATCAAATGAAACATACCATTCAATGTAATTACCAGTCGCACCTTCTGTATAGGATATATCATCAGGAGTACTGACTGAGGGCGATGTTTGACTCTGAGCAGGGACACAAATAGTGGATATTACAAAAACAATCAATACTATAGTCAAAGCACGAACCCTAACCAATTCATCCAACCACCGAATGTTCTGTATTCCCGAAAGGGGATAAGTATTGGCAATCTTTCAAATCCGGCGCGGCCCACCACTTCTTTTGTATTTTCAAACCTGTAAGACTGATTAGGAGCGATTGCATTATCCTGAAGTACTGGAGGGAGCATCGTGAATAGCACTCTCAATAACTTAATTCAGGTGTCAAAAGCCGAAACGCACTCAGCTGTTGAAACATTGGTGCGTTCATTCTGGGACGATCCACTGACTGAATACTTCTTTCCGGATGAGAAGAAACGAAAGGAACATCTTCCGGTTTTCATGACATACCGTGTCAAACAAGGGATACTGAATGGTCAGGTATATGCAACCTCATCCAAGTTTGAAGGCATTGCGATTTGGAAACACTCTGAACAGGTAAATCGATCACTCCTGAATGATTTGAGAATTGGGGGGTTCACCTTGTTCAGAAAGGTAGGATTGGCAAAACTGAGGGAGATGATGAATGTAGACCAATTCACGAGTAGTAGAAGAGAAGAGTACTCTATTAAACCATACCTACATCTCGGGCCAGTTGGTGTTGATCCAGAGTTACAAGGAAAAGGATTTGCAAGCAAATTAATTCGTCCAATGCTTGACAATCTTGATTCTGAGAAACTAAATTGCTATCTCGAAGCTCAAAGTGAATCCAATGTGTCACTCTATCAACACTTTGGATTTGAAATAGTGGCGAAGAGTACAGTTCCAAATACTGACATTCCACATTGGGATTTGATGCGAATAGCAGAATGATTTGATAGCATAATACCCAAAATAGGCTTATTTCGCTAAGAATGGCATACAAAATGCGAAGAAAATGAGAAAGAAATCAGTATGCATATTCTTTGTTCTGTTGTTAGTTGTTGCCATGACGCTTGGCGTTTTGTACGCATTGATGTCCCAAACGGAATTAGTTGACTATGATGAAACTGTTGTAATATATGATGCTGATTATTCAAGTGCCGAAAACATTTCGATTTATTATGATGTATGTTTTCACAATGTGACTTTCAATGTAGTTGATGACCCTGGTTTTATGATTGAAATCAATTACAAGCTTACGGTCCTTGTCGATGGAGCCTTAGGGAAAAACACGAATCTACAAGTGACACAGAGTGGGAATGGAAGGTACGTGAGTATCCAAATACTGAAGGAAAATCCTGCAGATGTTTGTGCTCTACATGCTGGAGAAGCAGAGGCAACCGTCAATGTTACCATCAATAGCGCATATACCATTGACATTGAGGCGGTGGCAGGAGATGGTAATATCAATTTGACTGCTAGCGACGCACGTTTTGACAATATCTACTTCCATCATGGCATAAATTGCTTAGGTAATAATGGAATAGACATTGCGAATTCAGTTGTTTATGAGGATCTCACATCTCAGGTTTCAGCAGGTCGATTCTGGGTGAGGCTTGATAACGTAGATGTTAGAGGTACAGTGTCTTGCACACCAGAAAGCAGTGGAACACTAATAGTAATATGAGGCGAGATTTCATCTGCTGAGCTCTAGTGAATAATCTGGTGCTGTCTACCACTTCTTAGAAATACATGCCAGCACGCATCGGGTATCGTTTTCTGAATACCTTGTTAGCAGACCTATCAAGGGTGTCCCTCATCCTCACCACTTCTGGGCCTAGACTACTCAAATCAGGTCTAGTCAGAACAGGTCCTGTAAGAAAATGGTCGACATTGCTTTTCTCAATTTCATCGGACCCTAGAGGGGCTCTTCGAAGGATAGAACCAATTGGACTTGGCGCCACAGAGGGATTAATCACAGATTCAAGAATTGCTTCGAGTTCAGCTTGAGCTAGACCACGCAGTCCATACTCGGGCGAAGACCTAATTGAATCAATCACGGTGTTTGATTCTGGAAGCTCAGCACCTGCGCCTGTGAATTCCTGAGGGCTTATGGGGATAATCTTGAGTTGAAAGGCAGAATCAGGGCCGACAACAAGCATCTCACCAAGAGGAGTGTTCAGTACTCTCCAACCTCTAGATGACTCTGAATATTGTTTCATAATCCGGGGTACAATCTTGTCCGCAGGTTCAATCTCAGGCACTCTAGGTCATTCATCCTTTCAAATTGATATTCAAGAGTATGTGATGAGAGAATCAAATAAATCTGTCCGATGAGAAATTTTCTATCCTTATGTTCCGCGAAACAGCGGCGTGTGTTTTCTTCAGGCAAATCATAGTCTGAGTGTAAGAGATTCTCCCAAAGCAGGACTAGATTCAAGAGACCCTTGAACAAGACCACATTCCGCCTGTAGATGTGTCACCATATCCATGATTTGGTTTTCAATCGCAATAGCTTGGTCTTCCCAAGAAAGTGCTGCATCATACATGTCGTCATAACTTAGCTTGTACATGAAACTCAATACAATGCCATTGATATTTACGCCAATAGCATTGAAAGTCACGCGACGAACTCTTTCTGGATCATCCAAAAAGGGGCCCTTGTAGAACTCAGGTTTGTATGTGACCAATGCTGCGTTTCTCGCATATTCCTCAAAATCCTCATACCTGTCCAGAATCACTGGAGGTAGTGGGGAGTTTCTCATTCCGCTCATGTTTCTCACCGTTCCGTATAGCCAAACCCGCTCACCCCATCGTTTCCATTGGAACAAATAGGGAGCTTGGGCTAGTACAGGCCTCCCGGCCAGCACACATATAGTATATACTTAATTGTATATAAACCTTTTTGTATATTTATTTTAATAAACGTTAACTTATTAAAATATTGTTGGAACACGTGTTCTAAATAGAAGGTAAATAGACTGTTCGACAGAGTTCGATGAAATACCTGTTCTTGACAGCAATAGGCAACACAATGAATCTAGCCCAAACTGGAAGTACTATATTTCCCAGTTCATGACTTCAGAACTCTCAGAAAGTTTCACATACCTTTCGAATGCGACGAATCTGCTGAAGCTTTACATATGCCAAGTATTCAAACAATCTACTAATTACCTTGGACTTGGCCCGGACGGCAATAGAGAGAAAGAATGTATATCCTTCGATTTCCTTTTTCAGAGCCTTGTTACAGACGAAGATACGTGGGTCACTGTCCTCTCGTGTGAGATCAAAAGGCATCTCATCTGGGGTGTCAGTCCGATCGGGTGCTTCAACGATTTCCTCTAGTTCCGCAAGGATACCTCGGACCATCATGGCTTTTATCTTATCCATGAGTTCGGCTTCAGTATCAGCTAAGACCATCAATAGTGCCTTTACATCAGGAATTTCCACATTTAGCGCGGTATTGTGATAGTATTGAAAGTGATTGGCAGTAGTTGTGTGCGCAAGTTTAAGCATCTGTTCAACAGGATTCTTGAAGCTCATTGGAATGCATCTGTGTTTACACATATCTCTAAAAATGGCTTTGCATTGGTGATACTTGGTCAGAATGTGCTGCAAATCCTTCTTAATTCTTTAATCTGACGCATCTCAAGCAATGCAAGATATTCAAAGAGAGTACTAACAACTTCTGATTTTGCTTTGGTTGCCATGGTCAAGTAGAAGGTGTAGGTTTTGATACTTTTTTCAAGGGTCATATTACATATGAATATCCGGGGATCTGAATCAGTCCTTGATGGATCAAAGGGAGCTGCATCAGGAGTTTCGTTCCGGTCCATAGCAGAGGCTAATTCTTGCACCTCATCCAGAATGCCTGTTATCATCATGTGCTGGAGCTTCTTAATCATTTGTTCTTCCGACTCTCCTAAGACCGTGAGAAGTGCCTTTACTTCAGTCATAGTTGAATTCTCAACAGTCCGAAGGAGAAACTTGTGCTGGGACTTTGCTGTCGCTAGGGCAAGTTTCAACATTGCATTTAGGGGATTAACTTCGTTCAAGGGCAACCTCATTATGCTATGAAAGGCGAAAGATAGCAGTTTCTGTCACAGATGCAAGTAGTTTCATCTCTGAAATTGCTTGGGATTGGCAAGATACTCAGAAACAAGTTTGTGTTCACTATCAGGCATTATCCCCTGAAGGAGGGGCAGTCCCTCATCGACGAAACCAATCAACGAGTGAAGGTTCATTCCTGCAGAATGGGCAGCCTCTTTGGCACCCTGTTGTCTGTCAATCAGTACGGCTATATCATCGCAGGTGGCATTAGTAACGCCGCGTCTTTCTAATTCTGCTTTCACCTGAGCTCGAGCAGCGATTTTGCTTGTGAGCCCCGTGACCAGATCGTCGACCAGACAAAACACATCTCCATCCTCAATCACTCCTTCGACCAATGTATGTTGACCATATGATTGAAGCGCAGCTTGCAAGTCTTTCTCTGACTTGACTCCAGTCAGCTTCCGAGTATGAACGGCAGGGAGATTTGATTCCAATGAAACTACAGTTGCGATAGGAACACCAGCAAAGGCAATTCCCACTAGTTTGTTGACATGGGGTGCTTCTTCTCTGATCATCTGGGCCATTGCCCGGCCGACTTTTGAGAGAGTCTGAGGAAAAGAACTGATCAACCGCAGTTGAATGTAGAAGGGACTCCAGAGACCTGAGATGAGAGTCCAACCTTCAGGACGGTCTCTTTCTGAAGTGAGAAGCATACGGTTTTCGTATATCTCAGTCATGATATCCTTCTTCAGCTGGTCAAGATTGCACATGGTTGCACCTGTTCGAAACTAAATTGATTTCCTCTTAACTCTGACTCCCAAAGGTGTGAGAAGATTATCTCTATGTTTTTGATTTCCTATGTCTGAAGAATAACACTAGAACTCCAATGAGGGCAATACTTGTTATGGAAACACTGGCTACAACAATATCTGCTCTCGCAGTAACTTCACTTGTTGTACTACTTTCGTTATCAGGGCCTGCCAGAATCGATTGAAGGATATAGTTGTTATACAGATCGAATTCGGGGTCATATTCGAGATCACCTACACGGGCAGTGAAAACAACAACAATATCTAACTCGCGGGATACGATGATTTTTTGTCCCATTCTGCCAGCAGCCAAAAAAGTTTCCATATCAGGCATTAGCCACCACTGCCAACCATATCCTGCAAATTGTGGTGGATAATAGAGATCAGTGAAATGGGGAGTAGTTGCATTTGTAACATAGTCAGCGGATATAATCTGAGTGCCATTCCAAGTACCATTATTGAGATAGAGAAAACCAAGTTTTGCCATATCTCGTGTATTAAGCCTAAGACCTCCTTGTGTATTGTACCATCCTCCGGGGTATAGATACCACGTAGTGTATCCAAATCCCAGTGGTTCGAATAGGAACTCCTCTGCAAAACTAAGGGTCGTATATCCTGGAATTTGTTGTATTATGGCTCCAAGAAGTGTTGAAACTCCACCACTATACAGCCAATGCTCTCCGGGGTTGTAGGACATCGGAAGATCAAGTACAAACTGAACTACATCAGAACTAGCTATCATACCACCGAGGTCATTAATCTCAGGATCGGTATATGGAAGTGAAGACTCATCCCATTCTAATCCTGCACTCATTGTGAGAAGGTGTTCTATCGTGATGTCGTTCTTTCTTGAGTCAGGATTTGCGATTGTATATTCAGGAAAGAAATCAAGAAGGTGTTCATCAATGCTCCCGATGAATCCTTGTTGGAGTGCAATACCAATGAGAGTTGATGTGAAGCTTTTCGTTGCAGAATGCAGATCATGTTTTCGCGTCGAATGGTAGAGCCCAGAAGGATAGTCTTCAAAGACGGCATATCCGTTCTTCACTATGAAGACTGAGTCAATGGGATAGTCCTGTTCCTCAATGAAATCGAGCATATTGTTGAGAATACTTGCACTCATGCCCTCTTCTTCTGGAGTGCTATTTCTCCAGCCATTCGTTGGCCAATAATCCCTTGTGGAAGTTGTAGTAGTAGATGTGTTGAACTGCTGCTCCACAGAAGGTACATTCCTGATTGCCGTTTGACTCGCAATGAAAATCAGTGATGACATGGTGAGAATAATGATTATCATCATACTGCTGTACCTGTGACGGTTCTCATTCATTGTATCAACTCGCACTAAAGATAGCTGATTTTTAGTAAACAATGTATACTATAAACACCAGTTATGGCGCAATACAGATGGACTTCTCTAACAGTTATCGTTCTCGTTTTCTGAAACCCGTGAATAAGAAGGAGAGCACAGCGTTCTTGCGAATAATGTAAAGCACCACGACTATTGAAAGGAAGAGACCTAGAAAGAACCTCATAAACCAAAGAGAATCAAAGGCAGTATCAATATCGGCAATGGTCCAACCAAGAATCATCAGGGTAAGCGGGATGAGAAGGAATGTCAGTGGATGGAATTCATACACCTCTTGAGAGATGTTCCCAAGTTTGGCAAGGACTCTTTGTATTAGCGGTGACAGAAGTGCTATTTGACTTGCAATTGAAAACATCAAGATAGAACCAAGTGTTCCAGCTATAATGTATAACCAGACATTATTGCCAAGATTGTCAACAGCGATGTCAGTGAATCCATTTAGTTCTGAAATGATAATGACTGAAACGGCTAGAAGTATGATGAGTCCAGTATCTTTAGCCTTAGACGCAGTTGACCATGGTTGCAAGCCATGCACATTCCGCATTTCATTTCCAAGCAGGATGAAAGTTGCAGCCATGAGGATGGCGCCCAGATGCCAAGGAACGAGCAAGGGGTAGAACACTGAATTGATGGCGAATGCTAGAAACGGTAGAATGGGCACCAAGAGAAATCTACTCCATCGAGGAAAACCAGATAGAACACGGTCTAATACGATATAAAGCATGAAACCAAAATAGAGGACGGGCAAGAACCATAGATGAGTTGCCTGATCAGGAGGTCCACTACCATAGAAGAACCAGAAGACTAGCTGTTCTGGTGTCAGATAGGTATCAACTGCATTTGGTAGTAGATAGAATAAACCCATGATGATTGTGTATAGACCAAAATATGGTATGAGGAACTGACGACCTCGCGATATTGCGATCTCTTTCATCTGATACCTATGCTTTTCAGAATTATACGTTAATCCAGCCAAGACGAAGAAGAGAGGTATGGCAAAACTGCTGAGATGAGTCGTCACTGGATTGACCAGAGGAATTATCGAATGGACTAGAATAACGAGGATGATACCAATGCCTTTTGCCACATCGATCCACTCGACTCTCCGGGGCATAGATGATATCTCAGTCATAGGAGCAAATACCCTCCAACAAATACCGAGTCTTCCTCTTTTCGTATTAGAGTAATAGTGTTTTGATATTCGTATGATGAATCATATCAAAACTACCGGTAGACAAATTACATCTTGTGGCCTAAAGAAGCAAGGGGCAGAAATTCAAAGGGTGATAAGAGAGCTAAGAAGCGAGGGGTTTAATGAATAGTGCAAGTTGAATTGGCTGAGAAATTATTGGGACTAATTGGTAAGCTTTAAAACTCTCACACTTACACTTGTCGCTAAGCGCCTGTTGTCTAAAAGACATCAACTGCTGAAGTCTTGGCCAAGGGGCTATGATGGATCCCTGCCACGGATCCGGCAATCATATCCACTTCGGATATGGTCGGAAACCGGGAACTGCGTACATTTCCTGTACGTGGTCGGGAATTCGAGTCCCGGCAGGCGCACCACTTCTTCCGATGCATCTATTACTTTTCAGAGTTGATGTAGCAAAGGAGATGGAAATTCCTTGCAGGCGTCGACTCTGGATTGGTTTGCACAAAATGTTGGGCTTTCGATAGCTCTTTTCTTTGTACTGCTCGTCATATTATTTGCATGCTATATCAAAGTCTATGTTAGAATTTACTCGCCAGGAGTGGAATGGCGTCAATACCGCATGGGAAAACTCAGGAGGTCTGGTGATGGAGGCATGGTCGTCAGGATTCCATTTCTCGACTATGTGGAGCTCGGAGATGGACCTGATAACTACAAGGGGCCAATACTAGATCCGCTTGAGAAATCCCTCAAGAAGGAAACTACTGTACAAGCTGAAATAGGAGAAGTTTGGGACGCATGGACTACCGTAGATGGCGTGAAATCATTCTTTGCTCCTGATGCTAATATTGAATTGCGACTTGGTGGCCCCTATGAGATGTATTTCAATCCCAATGCTCCACCAGGTACTCGGGGAGGAGAAAATCTTAGGATTTTGAGTTATCTACCCCCAGAGATGATTTCCTTTGAGTGGAATGCGCCACCTGATTTTCCAAGATTGCGAAAAGTGAAGACCTGGGTAGTCGTTCAGTTGAAACCTGAAGACCAAGGTAGAACTCATGTGACTCTTACTCACTGTGGTTGGCGAGATGGACTTGAATGGGATGAGGTGTACAATTACTTTGAGAAAGCATGGACTTTGGTACTAGGAAGATTACAACAAAGATTTCTATATGGACCAATTGATTGGAAGGTGTCATGAATGAGTGACCTTACGTTCTATAGAATCGATTAGCGTTTTCCCAATACAATTTGCGAAGAACACCAAGTGGCAAATCAAGGCCATTTATGAAAGTCCCTCCAGAGTCCTTTGTGTCAGGATCAGTGAATGGGAGAGGTATATTCTTGGCATCAGTATCCCACAAAATTCTCTGCGCATTTACTCGTCCATTGTAGTTGAATCGCGAATTTTCATTTGATGAAACATCAGTACCGAAAAGGACTCGGTCTTGATAGCGTATCATGAAATGACGCGCCTTTTCGACGTCTTTGCTCAGTTCTCGAGCCATCCATCGCGATGAGGCAGTATCGAGGTAGATATTCGGAAACGTATTCAACCATCTAGAGAGATTTGGCAATCGGTGTATCTCTGGCTGCGCTCCGAAATGGGGAATCTGGAACTTGACACGAGGATGCCGCTCCAGAACATTTTCTAATTGCATCAGATGATCCTCTTTGACACCATATTTCTTCGAATCTTGATAATGTGAAGCAAAGTACGTGTCTGGATCGGCGACATGGATTATGATGGGAACATCTTCATCCTCTAAGGCCTGAAAGACCGGTTCTAGACGAACATCATCAATACGAAACTCGCCTGTAACGGATTCATAATAATCACGCCAGCGAGGACCAAACCATATCTTTGCAAGGGAATATCCCTCATCTTTTAGATTCGATATTTCATCTATGACTGGCTGGACGTTATATTGTGAAATATTCTCAAGGGATAGATATTTGGCAAAAACAAATCTCTCGGGATAGCGTTTTCGGGTTGCCTCAAATCCTTCCTTGGTATGAACTATCCCAATTTGAGCAGATATTCCAAGGGTGTTTCCAATTTCTACTAGCTCGTCGATGTCCTTGATGTTCCCAATATGAGTGTGGGCATCAAAAATAGGACCCTTGTACTTCCATGTTTCAGTCAATGTATACCAATTTTGCGATGTGTTGTGACCCTCAAAAGGGATTCCATATTGACACGTTTGTTTCCATCATGAGAATGCGAGCTAACAGACTATCTATCGTAGTGCAGCTCTAACTCGACTAATTACTTGAAAACTTGGAGGAACAATACCTGTGAATGCAATTCTATTGTTTACCACTATAAGTGGAGCAGAGGAATTAACAAACATTGTGAATTTCTCGGGTGTCGTAATCTGCTCAGTTCCTGCAGACTCCAATGCTCGATTCAAGATTTCCATTCCTGCTTGAAACCTGTCGGGATCATTGTAGTCAAGAACCTCTATTCGTACGGAGTTTCCAAGATTATTCTTGACTTCATCGAGGCATTTCTGGAGTTGACTTCTTCTGTCAAGTACAATAACTGGCCCAGCGTCAGAATCTCTTTCTTCTTCATCACTGGGATCTTTTGGACCCTCATCTCCTATGAAAAGGCCATGTTCGCTCGAAGTGGTATTGAAAACTGTCACCTTGATGCTTTTCATACCGTGACCTGTTGCATTTTCTAACTTATGTCTAGTGTTACCGCAGAAAACTATGAGTTGTAATTGCACTATATTTCATATGCCTATACCTCAATAGGAGTATTAGATGTGAATCCACATGCAACGCATTCTGTTCCTCTGCACAGGTAACTCTGCACGTAGTCAGATGTCAGAAGCATTACTGAAGTTACTGGGAGGCGATGATTTTGAGGTCTATAGTGCGGGAACTGAAATATCCTCAGAAGTCAATCCTTTTGCAATCGAAGTGCTAAAGGAACGAGGAGCATCAGTAGAAGGACTTCACCCGAAGAAGGTGAATCAGTTCGCAGGTCAACCATTTGACAAGGTGATCACAGTTTGTGATAATGCGAAACAGACATGTCCTCATTTTCCAGGCGCAGAGGAAATGCTTCACTGGTCACTAGAAGATCCTGCTGCATTTCAGGGAACATACGAAGAGATACTCGTCACCTTTCGAGAAACCCGAGATGAAATTGAACGCCGAATAAGAACGCATATCTTGAAACGATAGACTAGGTCGTTTCCGCAGGTTCAACCCACGCAAATTTCCGTTGTAGTATTGTAGAATAGACCTTTTTCCAGTCATAGTCGACCTTCTGACACCAATTGTACACAATCTTTGGATGAATATATGATTTCATGGAGGTTCCGAGATTCCATGTTCGGCTTTCTTTTGCAAGTGCGAGATCCACCTCAATTTTCTGCTTTGCAATCTCAGTTTTTTCCATTCGTTCTTTTGCTGTTGTCAAGGTTTTCTGCGCCCGTGCAATTTTCTCGACAGATTTCTCCTTTGACTGTGAAAGCAAGTCCTGCTTCTTGGTTAGTGATGCTTTACTCTTATCGTATCGAGTGCGTGCCTTCTGAAGTGCTTCTTCTGCATTATCAAGCCATGCGCGAGTTCTTTCAACACTCTCTTGAGCTTCTTCGAGTCGCTGTTTCTTCGTAGTCTTTCCTTTTCTTGAGCTGCTTCGAGTCTTACTCTTCCTAGTACGAGCATTATCCCATGTTATCTTCGCTTTGTTGCGCTTCTCACGCCATGAAAGAACACTCTGCCAGTAGCGGTCTACAAGTTCTTTCTGTTTCTTGATTGCTTCTTGCTGTTTCTTGAGCGCTAAATCTTCTTTCTTCTTTGTTTCGCGAAGTTTCTTTTGTTTGTCCTTAAGATCAGCCTTTGCTTTCTCTACCTTTGCTGCTGCTTTTGCAATACGGTCTTTGTAACGAGATTCACTCTTGGACCATCCCTTGGGCGCTTGTTTCGTATGGTTCATGACCCTGGCGACCTCAAGGTTTGCTCGTTTCATTGCTTCTTTCTTGATATAGTCTGGATCCGTCTTTCGTGCCTTGCTTTTCTTGAGTTCCTCACGCATGATCATGGAGGCATGATATGTTCTAAACATCTTTGCAGTTAGTCCAGGCATTATCTCTCCGATGAAACGGTTGACATGTGTACTCCTTATTTTCGGGAAAATCTGTGCGACTTTCTTGGGGTCAGCAGAAGTCTTCTTGCCACTTCGGGCCTTGAAGGATTCAATACGTTCCTGAGCTGCATTGTAAATCTCTTCAAAAACACCGTATACATCTGGGGGCATTTCCAGTTCTTTGTGCCAATGAACGCTATCCTTTCCAAGAAAGTCGAAAACAATAGAATTACCCCTTAATTTCAAGTGTTCTGCTCGAAGAGTTGTAGCACCCACTGTATCGGCTTCTTCAGGGTCTTTCTCATCTCCGACTCTTAGACTGAGAGAATCAATTAGATAAAGGGCTGCAGCCACGGCTCGTGTCTGGGGATTGTCGGATTTAAAGCCCGCCATGATATGTGCCCTAATCTCGTCAATCTTCTTCTCTACTTTCAGGGCTTTGTTGAATTTCGCTTCCTCGCGTTCCTGTTTTATTGGGGTACTATCATGTAACCATAGATACTTGGTTTTGGTTGTCAGCTCATCGGTCCATTTAGCAATCCACATACAGTCATCTGCCCAGATGATTTCTCCCCAGTCACCCTCTGGAACTTGTGCTCCTGGGTCCATATTCAGGGTAATATCCTTGTGCACAGCACCACGCTTCCATTTCCCACGAAGCGGATGCTCCCCACGCCCCATGAAAATGCCAGATGGTTCAGTTTGGTAGGAACCCAGTTCCATACTCTCCCCATCCACAAGAGCGAATCCGTACTCTTCTTTCAGCGCGTCTCGCTGTGCTTTTCGAGCCTCTCGATTAGCTTTCTTCTCTTCTTTTGTCATTGCTTCTTTTCGAGCTCGTTCAGCATCCACATATTCAATTACAGAAGCGAAGTCAATTTCAGCGGCTTTCAGTACTGGTTTGATTCCCAAAGCAGCGCTGAAGTCTTTCATGAAGTTCTCTTTAAAGACAGCATCATCAACATAGGATGTTCCTAGTTTCTTTACCCATGCAACAGCCATCTCGCTTTGAAGAATATTGAGCTCAATGGTTTTGCCGCGTATTATGAGCTCGAATGGGGGAAAGTCTGGAGGTTTGAGAACGAGTACTCCTTTGTGTCTGAGTGTGTCCATGGAAATGCCTCATTGGTTCGGGGATAACCGTGCATCATGCAGAAAACTGCTCTGTTGCAGACCGGAGGTCAGAGTTCACTGAACAAAAGGATTATGCTACTGGACTAGAAAATGGAAGATAGAATTGGTGCGGCCAACGGGATTTGAACCCGGCTCGGCACCTTGGAAGGCTTTTGGAAATAGAGGCATTTCTTTGATTTTGCAGTAAGAAATCAATCTCCTATTTTATGTAAAATGAATTATGATGAGATAAACCGCACATGGATG